>PWDX01000152.1 GCA_003553245.1 Phycisphaerae bacterium | reverse complement strand
TCAAAACCGGAGCCCACATGGCCGAACTTCGCCGCACAAAGGCAGGGCCGTTCGACGAATCCAATCTATGCACGCTCGACCAAATCGCCGACGCCCATCGCGCCTGGGACGATCACGGCGACCCCCAGCCGCTGCGCCGCTGCCTAATCGAACCCGAAAGAGCCGTCGCCCACCTGCCAAAAATTTGGATAGATGACACCGTAGTCGAACCGATGAGTTTCGGAGCCGCTCTTGCCGTCCCCGGCATCTGCAAATGCGACGACGATATACAATCCAACGCCACCACCGCCGTTATGACATTAAAAGACGAACTCACAGCCCTCGGCAAAGCCCAGATGACAAGCAAAGAAATGATAGAAAATAAAAAAGGAATAGCATTGAAAACAAAAAAAGTATTCATCCCAAATGGACTATATAAACCTTCCAAGGATAGATGTTGATATTACAGGACAACGCCTTGTATTATTCTAGTTTTCTACTTGACATTCTAGTTGTGGTTCGTTCTAATAGTTGGCCAGAAAGGGCTTTCGTCAAAGATTATGCGATTCCATGTAAAGCACCGTGCAGAGTCTTAATGTTGTATGATTGCGTGACATATTTTAGATAGAGAAGTTACATAATTATCATTAGGTAAGTTGAGAGAACATTGTGACGAAAAAACAACATCCAACAGCCTCTCTTAAAGTAGATATAGGCCGCTTTATAGATGATATTGAATCACTTCATAATACCCTGCCGCTTTTAATGCAACTGACTGGTACATTACGTAAAGACACGAGAAAGAAATACGATGATTTTATGTCAGAAAATGGGAAAGTAATCGAGTCTACCGAAAAATATACCACATATGAACTGGGCTTGGAGTACATATCGAAATCAAAGCAATTGAGACGTCACTATGACAACTTTCGGAACGCCTACAGGCTGATACCAAGACATTTCGTCATATCCCTCGTTGCGCAATATGATTCTTTCCTAGGGGATCTAATACGCTTCCTGTTTTCTGTAAAACCAGAACTTCTCAACGCATCTGACAAAGCATTGCCTTTTACTGAACTTGTTAAGTTTCCGGATATCGAAGCGGCCAAAGAATATATTATTGAAAAGGAAATAGAATCAGTTATTAGGAAGAGTCATGTGGAGCAGTTTGCTTGGCTCGAAAAAAAACTAAACACGCCATTCAATAAAGACCTGCCATGTTGGCCGACTTTTGTTGAACTTACAGAGCGACGGAACCTCTTCGTTCATACTGATGGAAAAGTATCCTCCCAGTATCTTTCGGTATGTGTGCAACATAATGCGAATATCCCCTCGGACGTTAAAGTCGGTGACCAAGTGGGAGCAACTTCTGGTTATTGTCAAAAGGCATATGAGTGCATTTTTGAGATAGGGATCAAGATGGCGCATGTTATATGGCGAAGACTTTGCCCTGATTTCCTTAACGATTCAGACAATTATATAATCGAAATTACATTCGCTCTTATTGAGAAAGGCGAATACGGCTTGGCAATCCGGATTCTCGAATTCTTTACGCGGAAAGAAATTAAACACGCAGATGACATTAGTCGTCGTATAATGATCATAAATCTTGCCCAAGCGTATAAGTGGAGTGATAAACCTAAGAAATGTGAACAAATACTTGCACAATTGGATTGGACTGCATGTGAGGATAAGTTCAAACTTGCAGTGGCAACCTTACAGGATGAATTTGTGGAAGCCTGTGAAATAATGAAGCGTCTTCGGCACAATAAATCCTTCCATAAATCATTCTACAGAGATTGGCCCCTCTTTCGTCAGCTAAGGAACTACGACGACTTTGTTAAAGTCTTTGAAGAATGTTATCGAGAGCCATTTAGAGTTGAACAGACGACCGTGGACGAAAAGCATTCCGAACAGGAGGACGGCAGGCGTTTTTGAAGCTAGGGTAAAGCTATATCATTGATTGTGACCTGTGGGTTAGCAACACCCCTTACAGAGAACTTCAACCCCATCCGCGATATAGTGTGAATTACCCGTCGCATCGTGTCATGCCGAGTTTGGCGAGGTATCCGCTAAAGTAGAGCCGGGCAAGTCGGCCTCAATTGCTTTGTCTGTAAATTCTGGTTTCTAAATTCTCCGCGGAATTAATCACAATTTCTTGCCGAAATATTGCGGTTTTTTGCAAAAAAGTACCAAAAACAGCCCATAACATACCAAAACTCACCAACTTTTTACTTACCTATATTCTCTATGTTTTCCAAATTAAACAAAATAAGAAAATTTCCAATCCGCCAAATATGCCCGTCAGAGCAATCCCATAAAATATTCCCTTAAGAGGAGCATACAGGACAATATAGCGTAGCGCAAGTTGCCTATTTCAATATTCTTGATTTTCCGCAACAAGCTGCAATTTTCATTTGATTGCCCGGTGCTGCGGTGAAGCGGTATTTGCAAGTGTCTGATATTGCATTATAATCGCCCGATGAGTTATAAAATCGCGATAATCATAGAGCGCATCGAGGTCATATTAGGCGGAGCTGAACGCTCGATGCTGGAGCTTTCCACCGCTTTGTCGGCTGTCGGTCATGATGTAACTGTACTGGCCGCAAAGGGACAAACCAACGCGCAAAATATTCATATTCTCTGTCAAGACGCGTCGGGTAAAAGGGTCTGGCTGAGGAGTTTTAAGAAGTCGATAAGAGAACATTTGGCTGAAAATCACTATGACATCATCCACAGCTCGCTGCCACTGGGTTTTGCCGATGTTTATCAGCCAATAGGCGGGGCCTGCGGCGAGTCGATAATCCGCAACGCGGCCAGTTATGAACAAAAGCTCATAGAAGCCTACAAAAAGCTTGCCTCGCGGTTGAATATTCGACGAATTTTGCTTTGGCGGGCGGAGAAAAAGCTTTGCAAGAATCAGGATGGTCCGCTCGTGGCGGCGATCTCAAAATATGTCGCCCGTCAATTTAAGGAGTACCACGGCCTGGACGACGGCCGTATAGCGGTTGTCCCCAACGGCGTCAGGATACAGAGGAAACCTGATTCGGCGGCGGGGGAAAATCTGCGATCTCAGATACTTGCGAATCTGGGGCTTGGCGAAACGGACAATTGTGCGTTTTTCCTTTTTGCCGCGCATAATTTCCGCCTGAAAGGTCTTGCTCCGCTTATTCATTCACTGGCTCAGGCGCAAATACAGCGAACCAAACGCGAGCCTTTTTTAATAGTTGCCGGGCGAGGCAGGTCGTTCAAGTATCGTCGGCTGGCGCGAAAACTGAATGTGGCCGAGAGGATTGTTTTTTTGGGAACGCTGCGGCATGTTCAGGATGCTTTGCCTATCGCCGATGCGGCGGTGCTGCCGACTTTTTATTCGCCGTGCAGCCGATTTACTCTGGAGGCGCTGGCATACGGTAAACCGGTGATAACAACTCGGTTTAACGGCGCAGCGGACTTCATAACTGACAGTCTCTACGGCAAAATAATAGATTCTCCAAAAGATATAGGCGGGCTTGCGCAGGCGATAGTACACTACTGCGATGCGGATAATACGGAAAAATCCGCCAAGGCGATTGAGCAGAGTAATATTAAAGAGCAGGCGTCGGTTACCAGGGCGGCAGATGATTTTCAGAGACTTTACGAAAGAATTATTCAAAGAAGGGAACAACAATAATGCGATTCGCAGCGTTGGCAGTTTTTGCATATTTGCTTGGTTCGGTGCCGTTTGCACTGATAATAGCGAGGTTGCTTGGTAAGGATTTGCGGAAAGTCGGCAGCGGCAACATCGGCGCTACGAATCTGGCGCGTGCGGCGGGCAGGAAGTGGGGTTATGTGTGCTTTATACTGGATTTTGCCAAAGGATTTGTCCCGATGATGCCGGCGGTGATGCTGATTTCAGATGTGCCGGAGGTTATGGAGCTGGTGTTTGCGCTCGTGGTTGGAGCGGCGGCAATAATCGGACATGTTTTTCCGCTTTATATAGGTTTCAAGGGCGGCAAGGGTGTAGCGACGGGGTTCGGAGTGGCTATGGGGTTTTGGCCTTATTTTACGATTCCGGCACTTTTTGCTATCGCCGCTTGGATAATCGTAGTTATGATGTGGCGTTATATATCACTGGGTTCTATAATAGCGGCGGCGGTTTTGCCGATTGCTCTACTGGCAGTTATTGTTGTTAGGGACGACTGGAGACTGGATACGCTTTGGCCGATAGTTGTCGCGGCGTTTGCGATCGGTGCTATGGTAATTTTGAGACATCGAGCTAATATTAGTCGATTGCGTCAGGGCACCGAAAGCCGTATATTTGAAAAGAAGCAGCAGTGATTGCATCCTTTGCTGCGATTTTTTGACTGATTGTATTAAGGGGATATCTCCGGTGTCTTTAGCTGTTTTAGAAAATATAAGTTCTTCGCATGTAATTCTGGCGTTTTTGCTGACACTTCTGGCAGGCTTGTCAACCGGCATAGGAGGAGCTATAGCTTTTTTTGCAAAGCGTGTGAACCTGAAGCTGCTGACTTTCGGGCTTGGGTTTTCGGCAGGTGTGATGATATACATATCTTTCGTTGAAATACTGCCTGAAGCCGATGAATACATCGCAGCAGGAACATCATCGGCAGCGGCCGAGTGGTTTACGGTACTGGCGTTTTTCGGAGGAATCGCGTTTATCGGCATAATTGACCGGCTTGTGCCGTCTTATGAAAATCCTCACGAACTTCCTCCGGCAGAGGAAATGAAGCATCCTGAGTCTGGCCCGCCTCTGCATCACCTTCATCGTGCGGGTGTAAAGACCGCTCTTGCGATCGCTATCCACAACTTTCCGGAAGGGCTGGTAACATTTATGGCGGCTTTGAGTGATATCCGTCTGGGAATTGCTATCGCAATCGCTATTGCCATTCACAATGTTCCCGAGGGTATCGCTGTTTCTATTCCTATCTACTATGCCTCCGGCAGCAGGCGGAGGGCTTTTGGCTATTCATTCATTGCAGGTCTGGCTGAGCCGGCTGGGGCTCTTATCGGTTATGTTCTGCTGTATCGATTTTTGACCGATACGGTGCTTGGAGTGGTTTTTGCCGGTGTGGCAGGAATCATGGTATTTATATCGCTGGACGAGCTGCTGCCGGCCGCCGAACGCTATGGGCAGCACCACCTGAATATCTACGGGCTGATAGCGGGTATGGCGGTAATGGCGTTTTCGCTGCTCTTATTGTGATCCGGTGTCAATTGCGGCAAATGCATCGCCTATTTCTTTTAGCAGGACATTCCGGGCATTCGCGAAAGGCCCATCAAGCTGGACACCGGCGGCCATAGTATGACCCCCGCCTTCGTGCTTCTGGGCAACAGCACGGACATCCAGTTTTCCTGAACTGCGGAGCGAACATCTAATTGAACCGTCGGGCAATTCAACAAACAGGACCGCCGCTTCGACAGAGTTTATACGCTGGCATAAATTTACAAAATCCTCGGTATCGCTGTATTTGGCGCCGGTTTTTTTGAAATCGTCATTGAGCAAATACTGTGTCGCCAGGCGACCGTCAAAGTGAAGCTCTACACGCTGGAGCATAACCACCATCAGGCGGAACCGTTCAAGCGAAAAATTTTTGTTAAGGTTTTTGTAAATCTGAGTCGGCACGGCGCCGGTCTCTATCAAATCGGCACAGATACGCATAGATCTGCTGTCGGTATTGCTGAAACTGTACCAGCCGGTATCCATAGCGATGCCGACAAAGAGCGCCTGTGCCGAAAGTGCGTCAATCTCCCAGCGGGCATACCGCAGAAATTCATAGACAATCACCGCCGTGGCTGATGCGATGGAGTCAACAAGCTCCACATCGCCAAGACCATCGCTTGTGGCATGGTGGTCGAATACAAGTACGGAAACATCATTGGGCTCCAGCCATTTGCCTATTATCGGCAACTGACTGTGGCTGTTTGTGTCACAGATAATCACAAGATCCGGCCTGTTGCTCTCAATGTCCGCAATGCGAATATCCTTATCAAGTTCGCTTGGTCGAGTGCTGAAAACAAATTCATACCATTCGGGCAGTTCGCTCAGCAGCAGCACCGAAACTTCTTTACCACATCTGCCAAGAGCCTGTGCCAGTGCTGCCACGGAACCGCAAGCGTCACCATCGGGCTTGCGGTGAGTCGTCAGTATAATTTTCTGCGAGCTTTCGATAAGCTGTTTTGCCCGGTCGAACAATTTCAAATCTATCATAATTTATCCGCCAAATTCCTTGTTAAAACTATTAATATAGCGGAAAATGCCACTGACGGCAAAGCAGATTTAGAAGATATTCGAGGAGTTATTATGTCTGAACTAATAACGCTGAGAGCTTTTTTTGACAACTTTATATATCTGTACAGATGGGCTGAGGATAGCGCATTTGTCGTTGATCCCAGTCGAGCGAGGCCGGTTAAGAAAGCATTGCAGGAAAATAACCTGAATCTGACCCATATTCTTATAACTCACAGCCATGCCGACCACACAGGCGGCGTATCCGCTTTGGCGCGGCAATTTGGGGCCGAAATAATCAACGCTGAAAATATACCAGCCGAGCAATGCTTGAAGATGGGGCAGTCGGTTATAAGAATTATCCGCACACCCGGTCACAGTGAAGACAGCCTTTGCTATTATCTGGAAAAATCTGCCGCCGACGAACAGTCTATACTCTTTTCCGGTGATACGCTCTTTTTATCAGGATGCGGAAGAGTATTTACTGGTGACTATGACAAGATGTACCGCTCATTGGAAAAACTGGCCTCGCTCGATGAGAATACGCTTGTTTGCCCCGGCCATGACTACACAGAAGAAAATCTGCGTTTTGCGATGTCGGTGTTGCCTGATGATAAGGTATTTTCAGATGAATTGAAAAAGTATCGTGATGCGACTGAGAATAACAGGTTCTATACATCCACTATTGCCGAACAGAAAAAGGTGAATATTTTCTTTCGCGGGAATGACAAAGAAGTTAAAGCAGCGGTTGAAATGGCAGACAGCGACCCATCGGCAGTTTTTGCCGAGCTGCGCATACGAAAGGACCGCTTCTAATCGCTAATTTATCCATACAATCGCGGCATTTAGAACCGTTGCATAACTTACCCAGATAAAATAAGGTATCAAAAGCCACCCCGCTATTTTTGATACCCGCCACAGATTAATTATCGTAAGCAGTATTGCTGGCCATAAGAGCAATATCACTATAAGACCAAGTATGGGTGATTCCAGCCCGAAGAAGGCAGGCGTCCAAATTGCGTTTAAGAGAAGTTGAACGACAAACCACAAAAGTGCAACTCGCCCCGGCCTGTCTGTGACACCTCGCCGCCAAAGCAGAAACAGTGATACGCCCATCATAATATAAAGCACGGTCCATACGGGTCCAAAAACCCAGCCTGGCGGTGTAAAAAACGGCTTTTCCAGCATTCGGTACCAATCAGACCCCGGATCGCTCAGCAAAGCCCCCAGAACTGACGGTAAAAAACATACCACGACCGATATAAAAAATTTCAGGAAACTGCGCATAAGGCCACTTTCTATGATTTAGCGGACCAGCATTTGGTTGCCTATCTCCGCTGCTTTCTCGGCACCGAGCATAAGCTCGATAAGCTTCAGGGAAAATTCCATCGCTGTACCAGGTCCCTGGCTGGTAACGCAATTACCGTCAACGACAACTCGCTGCGAAGCCGCTGATTTGTCCGGCAACTTATCCTCCAAGCCCGGATAACAAGTCGCTTTCTTGCCATCGAGCAGGCCGTGAGCTGCCAGAATAACAGCAGGCGAAGCACATATCGCAGCATAAAGCATACCGGAAGCTGCCTGATTTTTCAGCATATCCGTTAACTGTTCGCAATCTCGCAAATGTTCGGCCCCGGGCAGTCCGCCGGGAAGGATAATCAGATCAAATTGCCTGCCTTTACAATCTGCCAGCAATTCATCGGCCTCTATCCTAACTCTCCTGCTGGTCCTGACTAATTTATCACTTTCCACTGATGCTACGGTAACATCTATGCCGGCACGGCGGAGCGTATCAATAATCGCAACCGCTTCAAGCTCTTCGCTTCCGTTGGCTATAGCAACCAGAGCACGTCTTTTCATAAGAACCTCCCAATTAAAAGACTTTTCGATTTTGATAAATTTTGTAGTATTACTATAGCAGTGAGCACTTTTATTAACAAGAAATTTGGCAATGACGAAAGGCTAATAATTATGAATTTACGGAAATACCCTGAAGACCCTGACATCCCGGTGATGACAAGACAGCAGGTGCGTGCCGTTGACGAATGGGCTATCAAGCGAATCGGCTTTCCCGGAGCTGTGCTGATGGAAAACGCCGGCAGAAGTTGTGCCGAGCTGGTTCAAACTGTTCTTGTAGAAAAGCGCAGACCCGCGGTCTGTGTCGTCTGTGGTAAAGGAAACAATGGTGGCGACGGATTTGTCATTGCTAGACACCTTTATAACGCAGGCTTCGATGTACGAGTCGCTGTTACAGGCAACACAGACAAAATATCCGGCGATGCGGCAATAAACCTGAAAATATGGCAAAATATGGATAAAGATGTAAGCGAACTTGATATTGACTCCGGTAGAGCGGCTGGGCAGTTAAAAGAATTAGCAAAAGGCTGCGATATGCTCATCGACGCTATCTTCGGCACCGGTTTGCAGGGACAGCTAAAGCCCACCTATAAAGAACTTATTGATCAGGTAAATACCTTTGGTATGGATGTATTGGCTGTCGATATACCCTCTGGGCTGGACTGCGATACAGGAAAACCGCTAGGCACAGCAATACACGCAAAATATACGGTAAGCTTCGTAGCTGTAAAAAAAGGTTTTACCGCTGAAGAATCACGG
>PWDX01000012.1 GCA_003553245.1 Phycisphaerae bacterium | reverse complement strand
GCTTTGCGTGCGGTGGAATTTGGATTTTTATGCCTGTTTCTGGGTGTAATGGCTCTGCGGGCAACTTTTACCGAAAGTCCCGGCGGCGTTGGCGGTACCCAGCATATAAATATATTTACGAGCATTTACAGTCTGTCCTTTTCTCTTGCGCTTTTATTAGGTGTTTGCGTGTGGGTAATTTTTAACTTCACTTCCGCACGACCTCGCTGGCGGCTGACGGGCTGGGAAGTTCCAATAATCCTGTTCGTAATAGCGGCAATTGCAGCCGGAGCAGGAGCGGCTGATAAGAGGGCGGCAATTACCAGTTTCGCGGTGTTGATAGTTCCGCTGATGGCGGCGCTGGCTCTTGTTCAGGTGCTGGACAGACCTGCCAGGGTCACAGCGGCGCTGGTGGTCATAACAGGGCTGGGGGTTATGGCCACATACCAATATATTGAGCAGTTCTGGATAACCGGCGAGGAAACGGTGGCTCAATATGAGGCTGATCCGGAGGAGTTTTTACAGCCGCTCGAGATTACACCCGGAACTTTTCATCATTTGCTTTTTGAGCATCGGCTCTATTCCCGCGGGGTTAGAGGTTCTTTTACAACGGCCAACTCGGCAGGATCATTCAGCATTCTCGCCACATTCGCCGCCTTAGCCGTTTTTACGGGCATACTGCATAAGCGAAAATCCGGTAATGATGAAAGTCAGCGGCGTTTTCCGCTTCTGCCGGCTTTTGCGTTGGGTTTGTGCGCTTTAGGGATAGTGCTTACCCAGAGCAAAGGAGCTATCGGCGCCGCAGCCATCGCGGCGGTTATGTTTGGGGCGTGGTGTTTGTTTCATTCTTGGATTGGCCGGCATAAAAAGCTGCTGTTGATATTGACGGTTCTGGTAGTTATCGCTGGTATGATTTTTGTAATTTATTATGGGTCAGCGCACGGAACTCTACCCGGCGGTAAATCAATGCTGATTCGATGGCAGTACTGGCAGTCATCGGTGCGGATGTATGCGGATAACCCGGTCACAGGCGTTGGGCCGGCAAATTTTAAGTATTACTACCCCGCATATAAAATACCCGAAGCGGTGGAAACTGTAACAGACCCGCATAATTTTCCTTTGTCGATGCTTACTCAGTACGGCCCGCTTGGCCTGGCGGCGATGCTTGGTGTGGTGATTTTGCCGCTTGCGGCTTTGGCAAGAAAGCGACAGCCGGTAAAGACCGAGCAGAGCGGAGCTGATATGCGTTTTATCATATACCCGGCTATGGGGATTATTATTCTTGCGCTGCTCGTGTTACGGCCGCTGCTGATACCGATGACGACGGATATGACCGCACCGGCGTGGGTGACGATGTATATTGGCTTCGCGGTCTATATTATTCCTGTATTAATATTTGCTCTGGGTGTTTTACTTTTTAGCCTGGATAACCGAACAGCACAGTCAGAGCGATTTTCTCCTGCTCGCGCGGCACTTTTTTGCGGAGTTATCGGCTTTTTTATACATAGTTTGCTTGACTTCGCTATTTTCGAGCCGTCTGTTTATACTGCATTCATGGCGATTCTGGCGTGTATTCTGGCGATTGACTTTGACACTGCAAAGCGAACGACACTTAACCTTCCGTCCTTTCTCTCAGTTAAAATGCCGGCGATAGTTCTTGCGGTAGTTATGCCGGCCGGTTATCTGTTTTATGTGTTTGTTCCGCCGACTCGCTCTATGACAAAGCTCGACAGGGCATACACGGCTTTCGATGACGGTCGTTTCGATTATGCCCATAGATTGACCGGACAGGCTGTTGAGTTAGATCTGATAGATCCGGCTGCGCCGACGGTGGCCGCGAGATTATATCTAATGGATTATCACCGTAAAGATGCCAAAGACGAATCTTTGCTGAGAAAAACCGAAGACAATCTTCTAACAGCCATAAGCAGGAATCCGAAGAATTTTAGATACTATGAGAATCTGTCAGATGTTTATGTCTATCTGGCCGAGAATGCCGAGGATGAGCAAAAAGATTTCTATCTGCGACAGGCGATTAGAGCGGCACAGCAGGCAGTGGAGCGATATCCCGGTTCGGAAAGGCTGCGTTTTTCTTTTGCGCAAATTGCCGAAAGGCTGGGCAAGGAACAATTAGCCCTCGAGCAATATCAAAAGGTTGTGGAAATAGAAGAGGCGTTTCGCGATTTTTTCCCACGGATTTTCCCTGAACATGATTTTGTAAGTCGGCTCGGCAGTAGCAAGTATGAAATCACTCAGCGTAAAATCGAAGAGATGAAATAACAATCAAAATATAGGAGATGAAGATGTCTTCAGGAGCAGCATCAGGAGGCGCGTCGGCTGCAGGCGCTGCCGTAGCTATGGCAAACGCGATTAGGGCGTGCGGGACGATTATTACGGTTGAAGCAAGCGAATTCGAGCAGATATTACAACAGACCGAAGCGCCGCTTGTCGTTACGGCCACTCAGGGTATTTTCAAAACAAGCTACAGGTATATCACAAGCTATCGGGGTCTGGCTTTTTATTGCCAAAACGCTACATCCCTTGTGCTGCCGAGCAGGGCGGAAATCATAAACGCCAAAAAAATCACAGTACCGAATATATAATGAGTCTGCTGCGTTTATGGTTTGTTTGTTATGATGTTGTCTATCAGCCTTGCCTGGCCTAAGCGGGCGGCGATTGCGATCAATGCTGGGCCGGTCAGGATTTCGAGCGGCTCAAGGGTATCGGGGTTTACGATTTCTAAATATTCGATGTTTATCTGCGCGGATTTTTTCAATACTGCCTCCATTTCACGGCGGATTTTGTCGGGGTCTTTCTGGCCCGATTGGATTAGCTGCTGTGCTTTTTGGAGGCTCTGATAGAGCAGGGGTGCGTCTTTTCGCTGGTCGGGGGTTAAATATTTGTTTCTGCTTGAAATGGCCAGGCCGTCTTTTTCACGGATAGTGGGGCAGACTACTATTTCCAGAGGCATGTTGAGATCTTTAACCATTTTTCGAATCAGGATTGACTGCTGGGCATCCTTTTGGCCGAAAAAGGCATAGTCCGGCTGTATGATGTTGAAAAGTTTTGCACAGACGGTTGTAACGCCCCTGAAATGAGTCGGTCTGGATGCTCCGCAAAGGTTTTCACAAAGCTGTTCAACCTGTATCCAGGTTAGGTTTTTTTCGGGATACATTTCATTTGCCGACGGCGCAAAGACCATATCAACATCGAGCTGCCGGCAAAGCTCGAGGTCTTTTTCCATCGGGCGGGGGTAATTTTCGTAATCTTCGTTTGGGCCAAACTGAGAGGGGTTGACGAAAATACTGACTGCCAGGAATACACAATTTTCTCTTGCCGTTTCTATCAGTGATGCGTGTCCGGCGTGCAGTGCTCCCATTGTGGGTACAAGTCCTACCGTGCAGTCGTTTTGGCGTGCAAGTCTGACATGCCTTCGAGCTCTGGCTATTGTGGAGGCAACATTCATTTTTCGTCCTTTGGTGTTTTGCCAACAGTGTACAGCGCCACCTGTTTTGCAAGGTGATTCAACTCAGCGTCATTATAACAGTCGAACCGTTCCATCGGCAACTCAATCACGGGAGATTTCCGCCAGTTTCTAAAAAGCTCATCATAAGCAGCGGCAAGGGTGTCCAGAAATTCGGTTTCGATGTTCTGTTCGTAAGGTCTGTTGCGTTTTTGAATCCGCCGCATACAATTTTGCGGGGTATCGGTAAGGTAAATTGTCAGCACCGGTCGGACCGGCCTGTCCTGAATCTGGCGATATAAGCGTTCATACAACGCGAGCTGGCGGTCGTCCAGCAGTGCTGTGGCGTAAATCATCTCCTTATCAAAAACATAGTCGCAGAATATGCGCTGCCCGGCTTTTAGCAATTGGCGGTCAAGCTGTTCGGCCCTGCTTGCCAGAAAGTACAATTGGCAATCCAGTGCCAGTTCGTGTTTGCCGGCATAAAGCTCCGGCAGGAAAGGATTGGTGTCATAGGCTTCGAACACCGCCTCGACACTGAAGTGTTTTGCCAGTTTATTGGCCAGCGTAGTTTTCCCCACGCCTATTAACCCTGCGATGCAGACAAGCTGGGGCTTAACAGAATCAAGTGCAAAGTCTTGCCCGCAAAGGCGATCTAACAGCACCGATACCGGTTCGCTTAGCACAGGATGAACAATATCCGCCTTTAGCTGCACCAGGCCTTTTAATACAAAGCTTCGCAGGTGCATCTGCGGATGTGGGACTTTCAGGGTTGGTGAGTCTATTATTTGACTGCCGTAGAGAATGATATCCAGATCAATTGTTCTGGGCGCCCATTTTTCCTGCCGCCGTCGGTCAAGTGAGTTTTCAATTTGGTGCAGAGTTTTAAGCAGTGTCTCCGGCGGCAGGTTAGTTTGTATTTCGGCTACGGCATTGAGATAGCGGTTCTGCTCCATATTCGCCAGCGGCGGCGATTCGGTTATGTCACTTAGGCTTACGCCAGTTATGCCGTCGGTGGACTCAAGAGCTTCTCTCGCTTTTTTAATGAAAGCCCGCCGGTCGCCCAGGTTGCTTCCCAGCCCGATATACGCCGTTATAGCATTTGACATTTGCCGGGGCCTCCATCTTTTCCGACAGAGCGTAGTCTATAGTTTCGCGATTCGCCTTAGGGCTTCTTCGACATTATTCGGCTGAGGGAAAGCCGTCAGCCGGAAATATCCTTCGCCGGCGGCGCCGAAGCCCGCTCCGGGCGTACCGACGACATGGGCTTTATTAAGCAGTACATCGAAAAAGTCCCATGAGGTCATTTCGTTTGGTGTTTTGAGCCAGATGTAAGGTGCGTTCACTCCGCCGTGGACTTCATAGCCCAGTTCGGACAGTGTTTTTCGTATCAGGCCGGCGTTTTTCATATAGATGTCGATGTTTTCCTGTATCTGTTTTTTGCCTGCATCGCTGTAGGTAGCGGCGGCTCCGGCCTGTGAAATGTATGAAGCACCGTTGAATTTCGTGCCTTGTCTGCGGTTCCAGATGCTGTTGAGATCAATGGCCTGGCCGTCTTTGGTGTAGGCTTTGAGTTGCCTGGGAACAACGCAATATCCACAACGAACACCTGTAAAGCCAGCTGATTTGGAATAACTGCGAAATTCTATCGCGACCTCTTTGGCGCCTTGAACTTCGTATATTGAATGTGGTATATCATCCTCGGTGATGAAAGCTTCATAGGCGGCGTCAAACAGTATTACGGCTTTATGCTCTCTGGCGTATTCAACCCACCTGGCGAGCGTTTCTTTCGATACAACCGCGCCTGTAGGATTGTTTGGAAAGCAAAGATATATCAGGTCAACCTGCTGTGTCGGCAACTCCGGCGAGAAGTCATTTTCAGCGGTGCAGGGCATATAGACTATTTTGCCGTATCTACCATTCTCGTCCGACGGGCCGGTTCGTCCTGCCATTACATTAGTATCGACATAAACAGGATACACCGGGTCTGCTACTGCAACTGTATTTTCCAGTCCGAAAATTTCCTGAATATTGGCGGTGTCGCATTTTGCGCCATCACTGATAAAAACTTCGGTGGTCTCGATATCTACACCGCGAGACTTATAGTCATGCTGTACGATAAGATTTGCAAGAAAATCATATCCTCGTTCCGGGCCGTAACCATGAAAGCCGTTGGAAGTGCCAAGCTCGGCGACGGCTTTTTTCATAGCCTCGGTGATAGCCGTTGGAAGCGGCTGAGTAACATCGCCTATGCCCATACTGATAACATCAGCGTCTGCATGGTTTTGCTTGAATACTTTAATTCGCCTTGAAATTTCCGGAAACAGATAGCCTGCTTTTAATTTCAGAAAATTTTCGTTCAAAATAGCCATTTGTAATACCTTTTCTCCCTGAATAAGGGTAATCGAGTAAGTTCGGCTTTGCTGTAAAGCCCTCAATGACGCGGTATTATATTGGCTAAAGGGCTGTGAGTCAACCTTGCAGCGAAAAAGGCTATTTATCAACCAGCCAGCTTGAACCGCAGTGGATATCGACGCGGACAGGGATATCGAGGGACAGAGCGGTCGCCATTTCATCTCGTATCCACTTGATATGTTGTTCGGCCTGGTCGGCAGGCATTTCAAAAACAAGCTCATCGTGAACCTGGAGCAGCATTTTTACGGCGGGGTGTTGCTGTTCTATTTTCCGATGGATATTTATCATAGCGACTTTTATCAAATCGGCGGCAGAGCCCTGAATGACAGTGTTCACTGCAAGCCGCTGTGCCTGCAATCGCCGAGCGTTATTGGAACTGTTGAGATTGGCGATGCGGCGTCTGCGGTGAAGAATTGTCTCGACATAGCCATTTGCAGAGGCCTTTGCGATGATATCGTCCATGAATTTTCGGATTGAGCCGTAGCGAGCGAAATAGGCGTCTATGAACTCCTTGGCCTCGCTTCTGCTGATGCCAATAGAGTTTGACAGTCCGTGCGCGCTTTGGCCGTAGATGATGCCGAAATTAACGGCTTTGCATTTAGACCGCATCTGTCCGGTAACATCTTCCAGCGGGACATTGTATATCTCAGATGCGACGAAGCTGTGAATGTCCATATCCCGGGCAAAGGCGTCTTTAAGTGTTTCATCGCCGGAAAAATGCGCCAGCAGGCGAAGCTCGACCTGTGAATAATCGGCGCTTACTATGCAGCTTTGCTTTTGTGCGGGGACGAAAGCGGCGCGGATTTTACGGCCTATATCGGTGCGGATAGGGATATTTTGCAGGTTCGGAGAGCTTGAGCTTAATCGCCCTGTCGCGGTGACAGTCTGGTTAAAGCTGCAATGCAGACGGTTTGTTCTTGGGTTGATAAGTGAACCGAGTTTATCGACATAGGTGTTTTTGAGTTTGCTTAACTGGCGGTATTGAAGGGTCAGGTCGATGATTTCATGCTCTTGTGCCAGAGATTCCAGCACGGTAACATCTGTGCTTCTGCCGGTCTTACCCATACGCCCCGAAGTTAGCCCGAGACGATCGAAAAGAACCTCACCGAGTTGTTTAGGCGAATCGATATTGAATACCGTCCCGGCCAGTGCATAAATTTTCTCGGTAAGCTGCTCGAGTTGCGCCGATAACTCAAGTGACATCTCCCTTAGCAGGCGAACATCAATTGATACACCGTTTCGTTCCATAGCTGCCAGCACATTGGCCAGAGGCATTTCCACCTGTTCAAAAAGGCGGCGTATATCCGGTTCGGTTTCGAGTCTTTTGTGCAGGTGCCCGCCAAGGCGATAGATAATATCAGCCGATTCACCGCCGTATCGACAGGCCGCGTCAGTATCGACCATATCAAAGCTCAGCTTGTTTTTACCTTTTCCGGTAAGTTCAATCAGTTCCATACAGCGGTGGCCGAGGAAGTCGTTTGCCAGCCTGCTAAGTGAATGATCGCTTCGTTCGGCGTCGAGACAATAAGACGCTATCATCGTATCAAAGCTAACGCCGTCAATGCAAAGCCCGGCGTTTTCCAGCGTCAGCGCATTATATTTGACATCGTGACATATTTTAGAATAACCGGTGTCGCAGAGAATTGGATCCAGTTTTTCACGAAGCAGCCGAATATCCAGACTCGCAGCTCCCAGCGAGGCTTTCACCGGCAGATAATAAGCTTGTCCTGGCTCCCATGAGAAGCCCATACCGATAAGCTCTGCCCGCATCGGCAGCGCAGATTTTGCCTGAACATTCATCGCAAAGGTTTTCCGGTTTTTCAATTCGGACACAAACTGGTCAAATTTTTCAGGCGTGTCAATAAGGTTGTATTCCGGTTCTGCGGATTCGACGGAGAGGGCTGTATTTTCGGGTATATTGCTGTTTTCCCGGCTGGTTTGAAGCTGCCGTAACAGTTTATTAAAGCCAAGCTCGGCGAAAACAGCTTTGAGTTTTTCCTGATCGAAATCCTTGCGCACAAACAGCTTGCAATCAGCATCTACCGGCACATCTTTTCGTATAAGCAGCAGTTCTTTGGAAAGCAGAGCGTTTTCTTTATTAGTTCGCAGGCTCTTGCCGCGTTTGCCCTTTATTTCATCGGCGTGTGCAAGCAGATTATCCAGTGAGCCATATTCGCGAATCCATTGCCTGCCGGTTTTTGGCCCTACATCCGGCACGCCGGGGATGTTGTCGCTGGCGTCGCCCTCGAGTGCAAGGCAATCTACGAACTGCTCCGGCCTAACGCCGATTTTGGCTTCCATCTTCGCCGCGTCGATAACCTTGTCTTTGCGGATATCGTAAACCCGTATGTTTTGGTTGACAAGCTGGAGTATATCTTTGTCGTTTGAGCAGATATAGACCTGGCAACCTTGCTGACTGGTTTTTTCGGCCAGAGTGCCTATTATGTCGTCAGCCTCGAAGCCGTCCACGCGAAGCATCGGTATATTCATAGCCTGCAGTATTCGCTCAATCTGTTTGATCTGGGCGGGAAGTTCCTCCGGCATCGCCTCGCGATGGGCTTTGTAGGCCTCGTAAATATCTTTGCGAAAAGTTCGCTCTTTGCTGTCCATCGCCACAGCCAGCATATCAGGCTTATGCCGCTGAATCAGCCCCATCAGCATATTCGTGAAGATATAGCTTGCCTTTGTAGGTTCACCTGACGGGCTTGTCAGTTCCTGCTGCATAGGAGCAAAAAAGGCAGCATATATATGTGAATGACCGTCGATGATGTAAAATTTTTCCGCCATTTGGGCAAGCTTACTGTCACCTGAAGCATCTGTCAATACCGCGGCAAAAACAAGGTATAAAATTTGACGGCTTAATCCCTTGTAAATAAAAGGGTTCTTCTAAAAATAGGTTAATTATGTGCATGTAATTGCATATTTGGTATATTGCTCATTAACAATTGAATTACGGTTATTCGGATCATTATCAAAGGATTGAACATGATGCATGTAG
>PWDX01000008.1 GCA_003553245.1 Phycisphaerae bacterium | reverse complement strand
CGGCTATTGAAATACTGAACAAGGCCTATGAAAAACAAGAATCTTTTGAGGTTATTATAACCGATATGCAGATGCCGCAAATGGATGGTATTGCCCTTGGCCGGAAAATAAAATCTGACAGCAGGTTCAAAGACGCATGTCTGATTATGATGACTTCACTGGGGCAACAGGGTAACTCAGAAGAACTTTCTAAAATCGGTTTTGCCGCCTCACTTACAAAACCGGTAAGGCCTTCGGAGTTGTTTGCTCGATTAAGAGCCGCTCTGTCCGATAATACAAAAAATCAGGCGGATGAAAAGAAAGAAGGCACAAAACTGGAAAACTGCGTCAGAAAGGCCAAATCGCGAGTTTTATTGGCAGAGGACAATATCACAAACCAGCAGGTGGCTCTTGGAATGCTAAAGAAGTTCGGGCTGCGAGCCGATGCCGTTGCTAATGGAAGAGAAGCGGTTAAAGCACTTGAGGATATTCCTTATGATCTGGTGCTTATGGATGTTCAGATGCCGGAAATGGATGGGATAGCGGCTACGCAGCGTATTCGCGATACTGAATCCAGCGTGATTAACCATGATATCCCGATAATCGCTATGACCGCTGATGCTATGCAGGGCGCTCGTGAAAAATGCATACAGGCCGGTATGGATGATTATATCTCCAAGCCGGTTAGCCCGGTCAAACTTGCAGAAGCTCTGGATAAATGGTTAGGCAAGGACGAAACGGAAGACGAAAATAATGGAGACTCTATGGAAAAAGTAACATCGCTAAATGAAAAGTCGGATAAAATGGTATTTGATAAGGAAGATTTAATGGAGCGTTTGATGCAGGATGAATCTATAGCTCAAGCCGTGACAGATGCTTTCCTTACTGATATTGATAAGCAGATAACCGAGCTTGAAAGCAGCATCGCCGCCGGAGATATAAAACAATCGCAAAGAGTAGCTCACAGCATTAAAGGAGCTGCTTCGAATGTTGCAGGCGAGTCACTTCGACAGCTTGCCTTTAAGATTGAGCAGGCCTGTAAAGAAGGGGATATTGATTACGCCGCAAATCAGAAAGATGAGCTGAAAAGCCGCGCGGAAAAGCTCAAAACTGCGATACGCCAGTCAATGCATTCAACTATATGTTAACGGAGATTATAATGAAGACTCTTATTGTAGAAGATGATTTCACCAGTCGCTTACTGTTGCAGGAGATATTGAAGTCTTACGGCCAGACTCATATTGCAGTTAATGGCATTGAAGCAGTCGAAGCTATGAAGCTTGCACTATCGGACAACGAGCCTTATGATCTGATTTGTCTGGACATTATGATGCCGCAGCTTGATGGCCAGGGTGCTCTAAAGCAAATGAGGCAGCTGGAAGAGGAAAATGGAATTTTCTCCAGCGACGGGGCAAAGATCATTATGACTACAGCGCTGGATGATCTTACTAATGTAAAAAATGCATTTGAAAGCCTATGTGATGGTTACCTGGTTAAGCCGATTGATAAAGCAAAGCTGATGGAGAAAATAAACGAGTTTGGGTTAATCTGTAAAGCCGGTTAACTGCCATACATTTTACAGCGTTTTATTTATTTGCCGCCAGGCTGACGAGCGTTTGGGCAACCTCTGTTAACGGAACTACTTTCTCGGCGGCTCCGAGGCGTATCGCTTCTTTAGGCATTCCGAAAACGATACAGGATTTTTCGTCCTGGGCAATAGTGTGAGCTCCCTGCTTTCGAAGATTCAGCAGTCCATTAGCTCCGTCGGCTCCCATCCCGGTAAGAATCGCACCGACAGCATTGGCGCCTGCGAATTTGGCCACGGAGTTAAACATAACCTCAACGCTTGGCTTTTGATGACAGACCGCTGGGCCGTCTTTTATACTTACATAGTAATTTGCTCCGGAACGGCTGAGCAACATGTGATAGCCGCCTGGCGCGATAAGAACTTTGCCGGGCACAACCGTGTCGCCGTCCTGAGCTTCTTTGACATTCATACGGCATTCGCTGTTGAGCCTTTCGGCAAATGAACGAGTGAACAATGCTGGCATATGCTGAACGATTAATGTCCCCGGCGAATTAGCCGGCAGCGATTTTAGTACGAGTGCAAGTGACTGTACCCCTCCTGTTGAGGCACCGATAGCAAAAATTTTGTTCGTGGTCTCAGCCATATGCAGACGACAGGAAGGGCTTTCAACGCTCTCTTGAGGCTGGGCCGTAATATTGGCGTTTGCCGCGGCTTTGATTTTCACAACAAGGTCATCGCACGCTTGGGCGACGCTATAGGCAGGGCCGGGCTTTGATATAACCTCAAATGCTCCTGCTGACAGTGCTTCCATCGCCGTTTTGCTGCCCTTTGGAGTCAATGAGCTTAATATGAGCACAGGCATCGGTCTGTGTTTCATTAGCTTGCGCAGGAACGTTATGCCGTCCATCCGCGGCATTTCAACATCGAGTGTAAGTACATCCGGCTGGAGGGAAACTATTTTATCACGCGCGATATATGGATCCGGAGCGGTACCCACAACTTCTATACCCTTATAACCTGCCAGTTGTCGGCTTAAAATTTTGCGAACTATTGCCGAGTCATCAACTATCATAACTCGAATATCTTTTTTTAATGTCAGTGGCATTTGTCTGTCCGTTAAAGTTTCTTTTCTGTTCGGCCTGTTTTGACCGTCACGGTTCCGTCTTCAATATCCAGATACATATTTCTCGGCGCCAGGCCTCCGACATCCTCAGCGTCGATGAGTATTCCTTTTTTCCAGAAATACTTTCTGATAGCCAGATGATTTCTCTTACCTATGTCGAAGCCCTTGGGTCCGGTATCCATCGCCGCCCCACCGGCAATTTTAACTTCGAGTCGGTTCTTATTGACCCCCATCGAAACCATTTTAGCAATAAGCTTGCCCATCCCGGTATCGGCAAACATAAAGGGCTTCTGCTTGGCACGCTCGGAGTCTAATCTTGACTCGGGCAATTGAAAATGCAGCATACCACCGATTTTTGCCGCACGGTCATACAGGCTTACCGCGATACACGAACCAAGTGAAAAAGTCACCACAACCTCATCGGGATTACTTGAAACTTTGGCATCGGAAACATGAACTATTTTTTTTGTCTTAATCATTGTTGTATCTTCCCTGATTTCAAATTTTATCCAGCCTAAGGCTTGGAATAAATTGTAGGCTGAACATATTTGAATTTATGTGTTATCCCCGTCAATGACTCGCTGTGTCCTGTAAAAAGCAATCCCCCCGGAGAGAGGACTTCCCAGTATTTATTCACGAGTCTTTCCTGGGTCGGCTTATCAAAATATATCATAACATTCCTGCAGAATATGCAATCGACAGGCCCTTGGACAGGCCAGGGTTCCATAAGATTCAAGTATCTAAAGATAATCACATTTTTGAGTCGGTCATTAGCCTGATAAAGCTTGCCTTCTTGTGTATTATTTTTGATCAGGTATTTGTTTGCCAGATACTTTGAGACCGGGGCGACTCGCTCTGCAGGATATAGCCCTTCCTTAGCGGTCTTGAGCATTCTCGTAGAAATATCCGTGGCAAGAATTTTCAAATCCCATTTGCCTTTTGCTTCTATACTTTCAAGGAGTGTTATCGCCAGTGAATATGGTTCTTCTCCTGAGGAACAGCCGGCACTCCATACACGCAGGCGAAAATCTCGCCTGGATTGTTTTTTCTCAAGCAGCGGCGGCAGAAAAACATCCGACAGATAATCAAAATGCTGTCGCTCTCTGAAGAAACTTGTAAAATTTGTGCTGAGTGAATCTATGAGTATTGAAAATTCCCTGCCTGTCTGATCCTGCATAACATGTCGCATATAATCTGAAAATGCAGGGAACCCACCCTGGCGAATTCTTTTGGCCAGTCTTGCTCTGACGAGCTCTTTTTTGCCGTCATGCAGATTTATACCGCAATGCTCATAAACAAGTTTGCTTATTTTCCTGAAATCACTTTCACTAAGTTCAAAACTCTCAGTTGTTGCGGTTGTCATGCTCTTTTCTCCACAGCGACTTCTCGGGCCAGCTCAATCATGCCCGGAATATCCAGTATAAGGCTGACCGCACCGTCGCCCATGATGCAGCCGCCTGATATTCCTTTTATTTTTCCAAGTCCACCCTTTAGACTCTTTATAACCACCTGTTGCTGAGCAAGTAGTTCATCTACCATCAGACAGCACTGCTGGTTGCGATGCTGAACGATCACAACGAGAGCTTCAGACGGCGCCGTGTTAATAGGCTCCACTTCGAAAAGACTGTAGAGTCTGACCAGCGGCAGCAAACGACCTCGCACCATTACCATTTCCCCGCGATTCTGAATGGTACTGATATGCTCTGCTTCGGGGCGCAGGCTCTTTACGATTGAATTTATCGGTATTACATATCTCTGGTTACCGACTTTAATGACCTGCCCGTCAATAATGGCAAGTGTAAGCGGAAGCGATATCGTAAAAACTGTACCTTTGCCGGGAGTGGAAGCGATTTCGACCTTGCCTCGAAGCGATTCTATGTTCTTTTTAACGACATCCATTCCGACCCCCCTGCCGGAAACTTCGGTAACCTTATCAGCGGTTGAGAAACCTGCCGAAAAAATCAATTGGTATATTTGCTCATCAGAGAGTTTCTGGTCAGGAGTAGTTACACCGGTGGCAATTGCTTTTTTCAGGATTTTTTCGCGGTCGAGCCCTTTGCCGTCATCTTCAATTTGAATGACGATACTGCCTGCTTTGTGAAAAGCTTTAAGCCTTATATGGCCGTGAGGACTTTTGCCTGCCGCTATTCTATCAGCCTCTGATTCGATGCCGTGGTCAACGGAATTTCTTATCATATGCACCAACGGATCGACTACATTATCAACGACAGTCCTGTCCAGTTCGGTCTCTTCGCCGGTGGTGGAAAATTCTATCTTTTTGCCGTTTTTCTGTGAAAGATCACGCACCAACCTGGCCATCCGCTGGAATACCCCCTGAATGGGAACCATCCGCATCGACATCGAAAGCTCCTGAAGTTCGCGAACAATCTTAGCCTGTCGCTCAACGGTGCTGGCAAGCTCAACTCCGGCACCGGAATTTTTTACACTTTCGGATACCATCAGTTGAGAGATGACAAGCTCTCCTGCCATATTTATCAAATTATCAAGACGCTTTGTACTGACTTTTACCTTTTCATCGGCTACCCTGGCCTTGTTGGCCTGCCCGGAAGAGTTGTTCTGTTGCTGTGCTGGTTCTTTGGCCTGTGAACTTTCTGCTTCGGCTTGAATAGCTGATTCATTGTCATTATTCGACTTATCTGGGGCTTGTGATTCGGCATCTATATCGTCACAGCTTTGATTTTCTTTGGTAAGTTGCTCCAGCAAAGTCTTGACGCCCGATTCTTCGGCAATAGCCGAACCGGTGTTCAATGCGTTTTCCAGATTGGCCGAGAGAGTCTTTATCATATCGATAGACGCAAATACAACATCGCTTTTGCTGCCTCGAAGAACGGTCTGTCCCTTACGAGCAGCATCCAGAAGTGTCTCGGCAGCGTGAGCAACCTCGCCGATTTCGGTCAGGTTCATAAATCCGGCCATACCTTTTATCGTATGAAAACCGCGAAATATAAGATTCAGGGCTTCCTCGTCCTCCGGCTCATTTTCAAGAGTCAGCATCGCGTTTTCCGCTGTTTCCAGATGCTCTTTGCTTTCGGTTATGAAGTCGAAAATCAGTTCAACATCTTCTTCGGCAAAGCCATGGCCGGCCTGGTCATTCTGTTGTTTTTTTTCTTTGTCATCACTCATATCGCCACTCTATCAAAAATTATCTATCTTCAGATAAATTCGCCTGTTTCTGGGTACTTACACATTGCTCTATTACGGACAGCCAAAGCTGCCTCTGTGTAATTATCCCGACAACCTTTTCGGATTCATTTAACACGGGCACAGCACCATAAACGCCCATAGCAATGTCGCGAAAAATGGCACCTGCCGGTGTTACTGCTCGTACCGTATGCACCGGTCTGTTTAAAAGCCATTTCACACGAATACGAAGCGTGGCATCGTCTGTCGGGCCGCGCCATTGCATAAAAATAGGCCTTAAGTATATACTTATTGCCGCTTTAATATCCCAATATGAAATTATCCCTTCTATGATGCCTTTGCCTCCGATCAGTGCATAGTCACAACAATGACGCTGCATTGCCGCCTGGACATCAGCCACAGTGTCGTCAGGGCTGCACCATAAAACATCTGTTTTCATAATCTGCTCAACCGGCATGCTGAATAATTCGGTAAGCTTGCTATGCAAATCCGGCTCCAGTTCCTGCGGTTTTCTGACAGGCTCATTAAACGGTGTATCAGTATTTTGGGGCTGCACAGATTCATCGGGGTGCTGTTGGCCTTGCTTTCCGGAAATTGTTCTGTCGGCTTTTTTAACATTTATAGATTTGCCGGCAGCTTTGACTGCATCCTGTTTATCCGCTTTTTTCTTCTCGACGGCCTTATCGTTATTTTCTGCCGCTTTCTGCTGGGATGGTGCAGTTTTGTCATTCTGTTTTTTAGCTTTAGGCTGAGTCGGCTGGGCTTTTTGAGAATCTTCTTTAGTTTGCTGTTGTTTTTCAGCCTTATCCTGAACCTCGGCCTTTTCATCCTGTTTGGTGGGCTTCTGCTCCTGCTGTTTCGGCTCTTCAGCAGGAGTTGATGAAGACTCTTCGACATCGGCCTGGGGCTGCTCATCCTCGGACTCTTCTGTATTTGGGTTGAACATCTCTGCCGGAAAAACCACCATACAGGTAAATGGGTCAAAAGAACCGAGCGTAAACTCGTACTGTACCCATACAACATTCGCTTCAGGTGATAAGAAAAGCTCTTTTTCGGTATCGGCCCATTTGCCGATAAAAACATTAGTCTGGGTAAAATGCTTGTGCCCCTCAAGCCCATCCCGAAAGATTCTGTCCCAGGCGCCTATCATCAAATTTCCGGTCTCACCGATGGCATCGCCCATATCACCTGCCTGATCGACGGCTCCAATCTTGCAGTTTTCACGAATCCTGTTCTCAGGCAACATCACGATGGTGCCGCTGATTATAAAGGCGCCGTTATGATCAAGCACAATATGGAAAACACCATCAAGCTTGCCCTCTGCAGTAACCGAGTTGATCGCGACCAGCTTCCTGAAATTCTTCGAAAGCTCTGCAACGGTTCCGGTAATAGGCTCACCCTGCCGGCACGAAAGCTCAAGGCCAAACATACCCGCAATGTCATCACAGAAAGCCTCCAGTGATGCGGTTGAAAGCTCAATTACATTAGAATCAATTTGTTGAAGGGTCTGCGGCATTAACGCTCACCTCTTTATTAGCTAAACCGGCCTGCGTCGCTGTTTCGTGCATTCGGTACAGGATAGAAAGCTCCGCTGTAAAGTCGCCCTCAATATTTATCGCCAAGGCAGTCCTTCTGGCTTTTTCACCAAGGCTATTCTCCAATTTTCTGCCGGAGACAACCGATGGTATTGACACCTGGATATTGGTATATTGCTCCTGGATTCTTGACTTGACGCTTCCCATCACCATATTGGCCACTTCACCCATCGCGTCATTTACATCAGCAGAGCTGACCTGCTCGTCAGGATCCATACCCAGCATATTAGCTGCCACATTTTTCGCACAATCAACGGTGCATCCAATGGCCAGACAGCCGTCCATATCCCCTGTAAAGGTAATAGTGCCAAGCAGCGAATCATCATCTTTTGGGTCGAACGGCTCATCCGCTTTTGCCAGTTCCATAAATATCATAGTTTCAAAGACTTCCTTTGCCGACTCAAGAAGCACATCATTAAACTGTTCGGTTTCCATCTGCAACCTTTCCTTAAATGTTATAATTTCAATTCATAAACGGTGAGAGTTTGTCCTGGAATTTTTCCGGCGTAAAAGGCTTGGTTATATAACCGTTTGCCCCCCCTGCCATCAACTCGTCAATAAGCTCCTGCGAACTTTCGGTAGATACCATAATTATTTTAGTATCGTTACAATTTGATAGTTCTCGGACCTTCTTGACCAGTTCCATACCGTTCATCTCAGGCATATTGATATCACAAAGAATAATATCAACCGGTGAGGATGACAGTTTTTCCAGCGCCTCTTTGCCGTTTCCGGCCTCTTCGGTGCTGTCCATTTCCAGCCCGGACATACGAATAGTACGCATTATTATCTTTCTCATTGTGGCTGAATCGTCAACTATCATTAGTGAATTTGACATAACTGCACTCCTTTTTAACGATTTAACTGTGTTTCGCTGCTTTTCGATTAAGACTGTCGATATATGTTTTTCGATTATTATAATTTGCTGCTTTAGGTATTTTTTTAAATATTGTAAGAGCAGGATTTTTTCGCCGATAGTTTGAAAGTCCGAATATGTTTTGTCATTTTTGCTAAAAACAGAATTTTCATCGGCTTAATCACCTAAACAAGAAGTTTTTTTGTCGATAAATAAGGCTTTTCTATATTTTTCAACTTTATGTTAAAGCCGCAACTTTCCTGACCCGATGATTTCAAACGCCGAGCGATTTCGGGAATTACCTGATTTTCCGAAATAAATATGATTATAGTCGGCGGTTAAAAAAAACAGAATTCAGAGGCTTAAGCAATTAAGGAGAACAATTATGGCCGAAGCAACCGCAAGAACAGAGCAGGCCGCCAATGTCCTTTTGGACAAGGAGGGTAAATATCTGACTTTTGCCCTTGGCACTGAGGAATATGGCCTGGAGATCCTCAAAGTCCGTGAAATTATCGGTTATATGGAAATAACCGGCGTGCCCCGCACACCTGACTATGTAAAAGGTGTTATTAATCTGCGAGGCCAGGTAATACCGGTAATCGACCTTCGATCTAAATTCGGCATGGAACAAAGCGAAGTCAGTGAGCAGACATGCATTATCGTTGTCGAGGTTACACAGCAAAATCAGAACTTCAGCACCGGTATTATTGTCGATCATGTCGAGGAAGTTCTCGATATAGAAGGCAAAAATATCG
>PWDX01000175.1 GCA_003553245.1 Phycisphaerae bacterium | reverse complement strand
GATAGCCGACGGCTCAGGTGCTGCTGATAAAAGCAAAGCCAAAACGAGCCACGCTATACCTCTTGATGAAAATGAGGACTTCGGCGACTTCAACGGTTAACTCCAGGTAAAAGCAAAGCCACCCCGGCCTAAACCGGGGTGGCTTATTTTATAATTAAAGGAGAAACAAATGAAGAAAATAATAGCTTTAATTTTAGTTTTGTTTCTATCAGGCACTTGCTTTGCTGATACAGAAGCATTAAGCCGAAGGATTGAAGTATTGGAAAACGAACTCCAGCAGTTAAGGACTGAGTTACAATCTCAGCGGGAATCTGACGATGTTAAAGAAGCCGCTGGTCAATTAAGCCAAACAGAAGCAGAACGCCTGAAGGAGATGCTCGGCGATTATGAATCCGACCGTCGAAGCGTCTGGTCTTCTCTTGACATAGGCATTTACGGCTATATCAAACTCGACGCTTCCTATGACACCTCACAGGTCTCAACGGGCAATTTCGCCCGGTGGGTCTTGCCCGGCAACGAAGGCCGAGATAGCGAATTTAACATGACGGCTAATCAAACCCGCCTGGGAATGAATATCACCGGCCCGGAATATGGAGCGATGCAAACCCGAGGTAATGTAGAAATAGATTTCTACGGCGACAGCGACGCTGAAAATAAGCCCCAGCCTATGGTTAGACACGCCTACATGGAACTTGACTGGCCGGAGGATCAGTTCAGCATTATCGCCGGACAGACCTGGGATATTATAAGCCCGCTGAATCCGCAGACATTAAACTATTCGGTATTGTGGTGGGCCGGCAACACAGGCTATCGAAGACCACAGATAAGATTGACCAAGGGCTTTGGCGATCCCAGCGATATACGAATGACGCTTGCCGGAGCCGTTGGCAGAAATATAGGTCGCGATGATTTTCTCGATAGAGACTCCGGCGCGGCAGGCAATCCGTCTTTTCAGGGGCGTGTAGGCTTTGAAATGCCGTTATTCGAGCCGGGGATAACATCCTTTGGGTTTTCGGGACATACGGCGCGCGAAGAGTACACCGTTGCCGCTAATGACACCAGAAAATTTGATAGCTGGTCGGCGAATTTCGATATTACTCAGCCGATTAACGACTGGATAACGCTCAGGTGCGAACTGTTCACCGGTGAAAATCTAAACGCGTATCTGGGTGGAATCGGCCAGGGAGTAAACCTGACAGCCTATAACGAAATCGCCAGCAGCGGCGGTTGGATTGCCGCAAGCATGACCCCAATTGAGAAATGGACTTTCAATATAGGCGCAGGAATGGATGATGTCGATGCCGCAGATGTCGAGGATGACGATCCCACTTTGAACCGAAGTGTCTTTGGCAATGCGATTTACTCATTATCGGAAAATACCAGCGTGGGACTGGAACTTTCACACTGGAGAACAGAATATAAAGGACCAGGCGACGAGGACAGCTTCCGAGCTCAGGCTTCCTTTATTTATAATTTCTGAAAAATACTTTCCACAGCTTTGAAAACGCTGCCGTTAGCAATTTCGGCAGCGTTTTTTCTTTAAGAGCCCCGATATTTATGCCGATATAATGCATAACAACTACAGTATCAGGACTAAACTATGAGCATTACACGCATAAATGAAAGAACCTTACTCGCAATGCCTATAACTAATGAAACGGTTAGTACTGTACTGCCGGCGGTGTGCGAAACTGTAGCAGAAAACAACATCTACGATGTTATAATTGATTTTTCAAATGTGGAATTACTCACCTCGTCTAATGTCAGCAACCTGATACTGCTAAGACAAACACTCAAAGAAGCGGGCAACCGGCTGATTTTATCCAGTGTCTCGCTGCCTACAAAATGCATCTTCACCGTAACAGGCCTTAATGACTATTTTACTTTCGTCAAAGACCGAACCGAAGCTCTCAATAGCTTACAATTCGACAATTGCAATTAATGTCACAGCAAGACACATTTGATTTTGGCACAGACAAATCTTTAATTTGCTGACCGTTATGCACTAAGCCTCCTGAATACTTCAACGATAGGCAGAGGAATGAAGTTTTCTATGGGAGATTTTTTTATTCGCCCATTGATGCGAAAGTGATTGCCGGAAACTCTCGGATTAAATATAATAGCCATCGTCCGCATATCGGATTGGATTCTATGACTGCGGCCTAATTTGCGTAATCTTGAATTGCTTTGACCTTGCCTGCCGGAGACCAGCAATAGACGGCAGTGACAGTGGATAATGTTATAATTGTGTATAGTTATGAAATGGGGGCCAGGTAAAGATTATATGAGGTCCAACAATACCCTTTTGATAACCATCGGATTCGTTTTACTCTGGAACTCCGGTTTCATTGGAGCGGAATACGGATTGCCTTATACCGGTCCATTTACTTTGCTATTTTGGCGTTATCTTGCCTTAACAGCTATTCTTTTTATTTATCTGCTTGCAAGAAATCGTTTTTTGTGGGTTGGGTGGCCTAGCGCCTCTGTCCACATGACGGTTGGCGTTCTGGCTCATGGTGTATGGCTGGGTTGTGTATTACTTGCCCTGGAATATAAGGTTCCATCCGGAATCGTGGCGTTGGTGGTTGCCCTGCAGCCTATGGCTACAGGCGCTTTTTCCGGCCTGGCAACCGGTGAGCCTACACCACTAAGACAGTGGATCGGTTTGCTAATAGGGTTCGCCGGAGTTACTATAACAGTTACATCGCGGATTAATTTTCAGGATGCCGCTTCGGTATTCGGATACCTGGTGCCGCTGGGATCTGTTGCAGCGATTACTATTGCCAGCCTTATTCAGAGGAGAATGCAAGTCAGGCAAAATGTAAAACGCCTGCCCCTTGACCTGATGCTCTTTTACCAATGCCTGGCTACTACTGCGATTATGGCAGTTCCTGCCCTCTTTGCCGAACGGCTTTCGGTAGAATGGTCTCTTCCATTCGTTTATACCATGATATGGCTGATTTTGGCTGTTTCTCTTGGTGCGTATGGCCTTATGTGGGTACTGATAGAAAGGATGGATGCGACCCGCGTGGCAATCTTATTTTATCTGGGACCGCCTGTAACTATGCTGATGGCCTGGATTGCTTTTGGGGATGTAGTGCAGGTGGTGGATATAGTGGGCCTGGCGGTAGTATTTGCAGGGGTGTGGGTTACACAGACAAAAATTTCAACAGCGAGAATCTAATATTGATAAGCACTTGAGAAAGGCCTGCTGAATCATAACCTCTCTCAATTTTTGTAAATTCTGATAGTCTTACTGATAAAGCGGATTCAACTGAAAAGTATAACTGAGCGTCTCTTCAACGTTATCCCTGACCTTCTCAGCAGCCCAGTAAAGCCTGATCATCTCCAGCTTACTAACTAGCTCATCAGCCTTGATCAACGACTGCTCTCTGTCCTGCAAGACATAATAGTTCTCGTAACCAGAAAGTCCTTGGGCATCCTAAGCATAATACTAGATCCTTTATATTTTTATATCAACTCATAATCCTAATTATTATTCGATGTACCAAGCTCATCAGTTCTAAGAATTCGGTTTATCTATCAGGACAGCCAACCTCGGCGGGGCCTGCAGCAATCATCAATGATTCAATCTCTTCGGCGATCATATCAGGGTCGCGCCTTTTAATCTTATACTGATGCAATCCATCCGGATCGCTTGTCCAGGTGGTACGCCCATCTCGATGCACGGTAACCGTACCAGGGCCGGACAATTTCCAGTATTTTGTCGCCGGACCATCATCAACGCCAAGCACCGCATAGAGACAGGCGCACTGATCCCAACTGTGACGCCCATTGTTCAAAGAACTATGGAGATGATAGACGCGGCGAAGAATGTGGCCGTCGGGCCCCGGACCACCTGGTAGGTCCTGCAAACCGGTACCGGTTATAACTGCATGTCCAATTTCAAACGGGCTGAAAACAACCGGTGTCGGCCAGTTATCAATTGCATACTTTGAGGCCGAAAGATGCTGCTGAATATTATATTCCGCATTACCATCCACAAATCGCCCCCCCCATACAAACCCATAGACGGACCTTGTTTTGGACCAGTTCCATGCCCTTCAATCCGCTATGCTCACACGGACCGCTTTGCAGCAAATCCTGCATATTGGTAAGCATCCCGACAGAGATAATCACCACGCCTGGGTTGTGCACATCGATATCCGGCTGTGCGGCCAAGGCCTCACGATAAATGCTTACCACATTGGGAGCATCGTCCGGACAGTTCCAAGGATTGGTTTGCGGATACTCTTCAGATATCTGTCGAGCATAGCGTACTCTACGCGATGGAGGGGTATAGGCGTCAGGATTCTTCGTGACCCCGATTGGAAGAGTGCCACGACCATACCATGTGTTCAGCGCATCCAAACATAAAATTGTATAGGGGTTTATAGTGTTAATGCCCATCGCCAAAAGGTTAACATGGCCTGTTTTAGCCCATCCGTGCAACATCGCCAGCGCGCCAGCATCATCGCAGTCGGTTGCCAAATCGGTGTCAAATATCACCGGAATGGCTGAAATGTCCGCATAAGTGGCTTGCCCAAGCAAAAGCAGAAAGATTAGAATTCTCATTGTGCTACTGATTTTCATTGTGAAAACTATTATCATTAAAACAACTTCCGTTTCAAGTTCCCTGCTAAATTAATCAGATTCAACTCTTAAGTCAACTGAGTTGTCAAAATTACAATAAAACCTTTATTCTGTCATCTAACTTTCCAAAATGGCATCGATTCTTTGTAATTCCGACTCACTGAAATCAATATTTCTCAGAGCCGAAACATTTTCAACAATCTGACTGGGACTGCTTGCCCCTGTAAGAGCGGATGTAACTTTGCCTTTTCTCAAGACCCAGGCCAATGCCATTTGTGCCAGACTCTGGCCTCTTTGCTTTGCTATATCATTAAGCTGCATCAGCATTCTCTTTAGCTGTTCGGTAATATCTGAAGAATGTAAACTATCATTCCGAACAGCCCGTGAATCAGCAGGTATGTCTTTGAGATATTTATCTGTTAACAAACCCTGGGCTAATGGACAAAAAGCAATACTTCCGACGCCATTTTGCTCTAAAACATCCTGCAGTCCATTTTCAATATCACGATTAAGCATCGAATAATTAGGCTGGTGTATCAGACATTTAGTCTGCATCTGATCAAGTAAAGCGATAGCCTTTTTAGACTGCTCTGCACTATAAGAAGAAATACCGGCATAAAGAGCTTTGCCTTGTTTTATCGCATCCGAAAGAGCCCTCATCGTTTCATCGAGTGGAGTTTCCGGATCAGGCCGATGTGAGTAAAATATATCCACATATTCCAGCCCCATTCGCTTTAAGCTCTGGTCTAAACTTGCAAGCAGATGTTTTCTGCTGCCGAGGTCTCCATATGGGCCCGGCCACATATAATGGCCTGCTTTGGTCGATATAACCAGCTCATCACGATATCCAGCTAAATCTTTTTTCAATATTCTTCCAAAATTCTCCTCGGCGCTGCCGGCAGGCGGGCCGTAGTTATTAGCCAGATCAAAATGGCAGACACCCAGATCAAACGCTGTAAAAATCATGGCTCTGGAGTTTTCAAATGTATTGAAACCACCGAAATTCTGCCAAAGTCCAAGCGATATTGCCGGCAACTGCAAACCGCTTTTGCCGCAGCGTCTAAATAGCATATTATCATAACGAGTTCTTTTCGCTAAATGAGCCACTTTTCAACCTCACTCAATTCTTTGGAAGAATAAAAACAAAATATAACATTCCTTGCCGGGTCATTATTTGATCTCAATCAAAATAAACTGGCTTAAAATGTTCTGAAATAGCACTTATGAACATCTCTTATCTGTCATCAGGATGCCCTTTGAGCACTTGCCCGGATAACTCACTGCCCGGAAGTCGCCTTTATCGTGGTCTTCCCGGGGTTGGTGGTGTCATAATCGACTTCCACGGTCCCTTCACCGTCATAGGCAATGAGTTGGCCATCGGATATCCAATCATTGACATTACCGATCCTGTTGCCTTCGATAATTATCGTTCCGTCATGAACATCAATGAGCATATCGCCGTTAAGAATCAAGTTACCATCTATATCAACAAGACCGCCATTGTCAACGGTAAGAAAACCAAAGCCACCGCCATTACCAATCTGTAAATGGCCGCCGATAGTCACGGTTCCATCAACGATCAGATGTGATTCAGATTCACGGCCAAGCAGCACTCGATCGTTTGTCTCAAGCCGGCCGCCAGCTTCAATTTCTAAGGTGGCATCTCGGTTGTAGCCGATCGCACTCCAGACTGCTCCGGCAGCTAATAAAGAGCCGCCATCTACAATTCTAACATAATTGCCCACTGTCGCGCCTCCATCGCCGATGGCGAACTGGTTAATCGCAGTGGTCGAAGAGACAACGGCTTCTGCTGCATCTTTATTGAAAACACACTTAAAATTGCCGTTTGGTCGGCCGGGATCCGTTCCAGTCCAGTTATCAGCATCAGACCAGTCTCCTGTATCCGGTGGATATATTCCGTTACCTGCCGGATTCCATACAATTGTAGTGGTCGTGCCGGCCCATGTAGTGGCACTGGCCGGGTCTGAAGTAGTATTCTCATTGCCCGCTAAATCGCGAACGGTCACTGTATAAGTATAATTAGTGTTCGGCTCAAGACCATTGTCTGTATATTCTCTTGAGCTAATCCATCCGCTGTCGGTACCTCCAGGATTGCCGGTAGTCTCAGCGAAGTAATATTCCACAGGCCCTCTGTCGTCGAATGATTCCGTGGCCTTCATGGTTATAGAGCCGGGTCCAAAAGCCATGGGTTCGACCTCAAAAGAGGCTATTTCAGGTGTCGGAGGAGTTGTGTCCGGCAGGCCTGTATCCCACATCCACTGCCCGGCCAATACCGCCATATCCCGCAGATTTACTATACCATCGCCAGGCTGTGCAATATCTGCCATGTAATAGTCAGTCAACCATACATCCGACATGTACTGCAAGTCCTGTATATCAACGATACCGTCACACACGAAATCAGCCGATCCGGCGCCGGGAATCAAAACGATTTTGTCAATATTCGGGCCTCTATTAGAACCGGATGTGATGCGCAATGTATTCATTCCCCGGTTCAGCCTTATATCGATAGTATCTTCTTCCCAGCTCGTCCAGCCGCCGGTCGCGTCAAAGCTGACTTCGCCGACATCCGCACCGTTTACACTGATCTGGGACGGACGGTTGTTGGAGGATGCATAGCGAATTATCATCGTATAAACATTGTCAATACTGCTGTGAACATCGTCAAATTCGAACCAGGCCCCAGCGACGCCCATATCAACAAATCCGAGGCTCGTGTAGCCGACATGGTTGCGGGCAACACTGCAGTCATATGCGTCAGTGAAATATTCAGCTTGGATGGTCTTAGCAGGAGGACGAATCCTGACGGTAAGATCAACATCAAGCAGATTTGAATACGCCGAAGGACCTACCTCATTGACTGCCTTTAAACGATATATGTATCTGTCCTGAACAATGTCTGTGTCCTTGTACGATTCAGTACCGGAGTCAAGTTCAGCAATCACCTCGAATGTTTGACCGCCATCTGCCGACCTTTCCAGCACATACATATCCTCATCAAGGGCGACATCTATCCATTCCAGGTCAACATATTTCGACTCGTCTGTGAACATATAATGTGAAGCGGTTAGCCTTCCGGGAGCGTCTGGCCCAACCCCGTATGTCAGCCGCTCGTACAGTTGGGCCTCATACAAAGAAGGTATAGCCAGGTTCTGGCCTGTTCCTTCAACATGCCCTATCGGGAAAACCCATGGCCCCAGATTGTTAACCGTGCCGTGACAGCCAATAGCATAATTTTGTCCTATCATGGCTTTCTGTACCACGATATGGTTGCCTGTAACATTCCATCCAACATGCCCGGTTCCCGTCCAGCCGTGTCCGGTTCCCCAATTGCCACGATTGTAGCCTATACCCAAAACCCTGTTAGTATTAGAATTGGCGAATGTGATATCGTCCCAGAGGACAGCCGAGCCCCACCTGCGGTGAGCTTCAGATGCTGAGTAATCGCGGGTCGAATAGGACTGAGTAAAAACAATACCTGCGTTGGTCGAGGCGCCGTTGGTAATGAATGAGTGCCGAGCATATGAGGCGGTGCAATTATTGAACAAAATGTTATTGGTGAACGCCTCTGCGCTAAATGCATAAAGCCTGCCGCCGCTAATCGGACCGACTCCATCAAGGGCCTTGCAATCCAGTATTGTGGAGCGTGAAGCCACTGTCACAAAAAATGCCTTCCGGTCATAGTGCAGGACAGTTACATTTTCGAGCCAACAGTCCTCAACTCCAATCATCTTAACCCCCGCTGCCGGACGATTGTTTGTGTACGGGTCCGGATCCTTAATATCTATCCTAAGGTTCTCGATTCCGCTTTCGGTAATAAGCTTGCTTCTATTATGAACATAACTGAAAGACTGCGACAGCGACCGGTCCAGGTCGTGATAGATCGGCACATCGACTTCGATCATATTTCCCTCGATGCCGGTGATATACCTGTTGAAATACAAGTCGATTTCACCGGGATTCCACAATACATCGCCGGCGGTGTTGCCATAGTTTACCTCGGAGAGCCATTCGTCGGTGCTGGGATGCCTGATAACGATATTATCACCAACATTGTAAACCGAGGCATCGGCAACCTTAAATGTACGGCTTCCGGCGGGAATAAAGTTGCTCATAATATCCTGCGTCGTTCCGCTAACTCGGTCATGCCAGCCGTTCTGCCCTTCATTACCAAGGGTCAGAACCGGATCGTGAGAAGAGCCGGTAGCATATATTATGGTGTCAGTAGCGGGATTGTCTCCATCGCCCGAACCACGAACCACCACACCGCTGCGACTGATATGCAGCGGCCCGGAAACTTCGTATACTCCGGGCAAAAGAAGCAAGGCTCCGCGATGGCCATTGGCATCTAAAGGCAACGATTCCACCATATCAATCGCATCCTGCAGCCTGGCTCTG
>PWDX01000134.1 GCA_003553245.1 Phycisphaerae bacterium | reverse complement strand
TAGAACTGAATCGCAGTTAATAACAGCCATTGCCCAAGCGATGGAGTATGTGGCACCACAGGACGTGAAAGGGTGGTTTAAATCTTGCGGCTATGCGAATATTAAAAATTGAAATGCTCTAGCAGCAAATTAAGTACGCTTGTTTAAGGGCTAGTGTATACATTGCCTCCGTTGTTTCAATCTTATTATAATGAACTGCCGAAAGTAGTTGAGTTGCTCGTTGAGCATGGTGCAGATCCGAATGTTATTCACAGACCTCACACCTCTCGCCAAACCCCTTTTTTATATCTTGCTTTGGGTGACCCTGACTTGTTTGAATTACTAATCGAGCATGGAGCCGATATAAATATACAAGACGATTATGGGAATACTATGCTCCATTTGGCAGTAAAGCGTCGCCATACTGACAAAATTCACGCACTTTTCGATACCGATTTTGACCCTTGTGTAAAGAATGACAAAGGCCAAACAGCTTATGAGTGGGCGTTAGACCACCGTCGCGATGAATATGTTGTTGAATTGCTTGAAAGATACGGCCTGCCAGAGAAATGCGAGGAGCTTGTCAGGATTGAATAGTATAGACACAAAGATGCGAAAAACGCATAGCCAAGCCAATAATATTATGCTGTACTACTACAGCACCGACTGGCGCATCGCTTTGCTGCCGTCGCCCTGAAAGTGAGGCCGTTTTTTACCGACTGCGCCTGTCGGCGGGGACGGAGTTTGAAAATACCTCGAAAACGGACAGCAGATTGAGCAACAAACAACTGCCGAATTTTGGGTTCTAACCATCAAAAGCGACCAGAATAACAAAAGCAGTGAGCAGATAAATGGGCAACAAATGGGCAGCAAGTGAGCACATACAAGAATGATAAGAAAGAAAAGAAGGGAAAGAAGTAACTCACCCAGCCCAACGGCAAAAACTGTCATGCCGGACTTGATCCGGCATCTACAAAGCCGAAAATACGGCTATCTCGCAAGGCCGGACCCACAGTCTGACAGCATTGATAGACCCCGCATCAAGTGCGGGGTGACAATTTTGGAAGTGTGCGGGTTGCAGATGGGACAATGTTTGAATAATTCAACCACCCCGGCCTGCGGCCACCCCTCCTTAAAAAGGAGGGGAGCTGGTTTTAAGTTAAAAGTTCTTTGGCTAAACGAGGTGGCTGGTTTTTTGGTGTTAGGGCCATAAAACCAAAGGCCCGGACAAATGGTTATCCGGGCCTGTTAGAAAAGGAGGTCTATTATGACTTTCGGGGTTATTTTACTTCAACGATGGAATTGAGGTCTCCGAACGGGTTAGGCTCTGTTTTGCCGTTGTAAGGGTCCTGCTGCCATTTTCCATCGACCACGAGGCGGTATCGGTGTTTGCCTGGCGGTATTTTCAGCTCCGTTTGCCAGATACCGCTTTCTCCGACTTTTTTCAGCGGCGTTTTGTCCGGCTGCCAGTTGTTAAAATCAGCGGCAATCTGGACATTCCCGGCACTGGGATACAGCGTTACAAAAACCACCGAGCCGTTTTTCTGACTGACGCCGTAATAATCGCAAAGTTTAGTCTCAAACTTCTGTTTTTTCGTCTGAGATTTGTACTCCTCGATTGGCTGTCTTGCGGGCAGACTTTTCGACTGTTCCATAAGTTCATTGGCGGTGGTGCTCATCTCTTCGAGGCGATCCGATAGCGATTTGACCGGATCTTCGGTGGATTTTTCGCCGTCCCTTTGCAGAATTTCCATTGCGAGGTTGCGAAAATCTGTTCTGCCCCTGCTGGCGGGGTCGTACTCACTGATTGGCTGGCCCAGGCTTGCGGCCTCTTTAAGTTTCGTATTGAAGTTGATCGTCGTTTTTAACATTTTATCGCCGAAATGACTTCGCAGCTCTGCGAGAATCTGCCGGGCCATCTTAGTGCGAACATCATACATGCTGGCCAGAACTTTAACATTTAGTTTTTTGTTGCACCTTCGGCAGAGAATATTAAGCGTCTGGAGCTGCTTGCTAAGGCCGTGCAACGCGAAATAACCCGTCTCTACCGGCACAATCACATCAGTAGCAGCCCTAAGGGCATTGAAAGTCAACAGCCCCACAGCCGGTGGGCAATCAATAATCACATAATCATAATCATCTTTAACCCGTTCTAAAACATCAGTCAGTGCCTTATCTCGCTCGGCCACGCCGGACATCTGCTGTGAAAATGCCGACAGGTCTATGCTCGACGGCGCCAGCTTAAAATTGTCTGTGATATCCCATACGATATTGTTAAGGCCTACAGGCTCGCCTCGGGAGCTGCCTATCAGGACATCGTAAATGCTCTGCTCTATCTGCTCTTCGGGAACCGCCAGGCCTACCGCGCAGTGCGATTGTGGGTCCATATCGACAAGAAGTGTGCTTTTACCGGTGTTCGCTAATGCGCTTGCCAGGTTAATTGAAACTGTTGTTTTCCCGCATCCGCCTTTTTGGTTAACTACAGCAATAGTTCTCATAGTTGCTTCCTTGCTTAAATTATACGCTTTCGCTGAAAAAGCCATTTCTCAGCTTAACCAATCGCTTTATATTCCCATCGGTGCAATCTATCACATACCTTTAATTTTTATGGGACTAGCTGATAAAAAATCCGGAATAATAGCACTGATAAAGGCTTTTTATGGGTCAAAGGCTGAAAATATGCGTTTAATCTGCCCCGCCACTGCGTATCAAAATCATAAGACAGGTAAATTTTGGCATATTAACACGCAAGATGCACCTCCGATAGCTTACCTGGACGCAGAGAAATTACATACCAAGGCGCCAACCCCAATCATCGCCATAAAAACCAGCGACGAAAAAATTATCATCGACATCAAAAACGCCTGCGAATCACTGACGCCATATAAACCAAGCAGCGACACTATGGTAAACTCCCTGACACCAAGGTTTGCAACCGAAATCGGTATCCGGCCCAGAACATAAACAAAAACAGCCAGCCACACTATCAGCCACAAGGAAATCTCAATATTTGCCGCCATAGCCGCGAAGTAGTACATAAAAACGGATGCTGTCACAGAACCGCCAAGCGTCAACAAAACAGCCGCGGCGTGAAAACCTGCACCTGCCTGCTGAAAAGAGCCAAGCTGATCGATTGTCAGCACTCCTTTTTTGCGTATGTTGTCCGGCAGCGGCCTTAAAACCCAACCGGTGATAACTTTGGCCGCTCGAACCAGTCGCTTATTCATCAGCAGAATACTAAACGCCACAATACCTGCCAGGGCAATACCCGCCGCAACAGGAAGATAAAACCCCCGAGTCTGGCCGGGGAACAATATCTCCGCGGGGTTAGAAATAATTATCGCTATCAGCCCAATAATCAACTTAACGGCCAGTTCCGTGTACTGATTATAAACCATACCGCTAAATACATTCGTCCCCCTGGCCGTGTCTTTTTTAAGCATATACCATTTGATTGGAGTCGCCATCACACCCGGCATAAACAACCTGTATAAGCTGTTGACAGCGCTTATTCTGAAAATGGTCTGCGTAGAGGTTTGGCAGTTTTGCTTTTGAAGAATATATTTCAGCTTGAAAGATTTGATGATAATGCCTGCGACAGCAACAAGCCAGACCAATATAACAAACCGCAGCCGCGCCTGACGAAGAGCCTCACCAAGCGCAGCAGTATCTATCTGCCGCAAAATCATCGCCAGTGCAAATAAACTTATCAGTATCCGCAATGATAGTTTAAGAATTTTTTTATATATCGGCTGCATGAGTTTTTTTTCGAGCAATCACGAAAGCTTTAGGCGTGAGAGTTATACGCGCATTTGTCCAAACGCTTTTTTTTACATAATTGCGCCCGGACAATCGTTCCAAAAGTCGATATGGTATAAATTTTGACAAAATCCAGACCAGATGAGACCACGGATAAAAAAAACAAGAGCAACGATTTGTTGCCAGTTCAATATCGAAACCGTTTTCATTAAGCAACTGGCTTATACGCGAAACAGAGGTTACATAATTATGACTATAGTTGACCGCCCAAAACCACTCTTTGCTGTATCGTATATCCGGAGAAACTATTAAAACCAGTCCTCCCTCTTTAAGTTTTGCCCTGACACCCTCTATAAAGGCAATAGCCTGTTCTAATGTGGACATATGTTCCAGCACATGCATTGCTACGACACAGTCTGCCGCAGGTATATCTTCCGGAAAAGGAGGTACAAGAGATTGTGTTACATCCAGCCCGGAAGCTCGCAGGTTGTTACAAACATTCTCGTTGCACTCAATAGCACGGTAGGCTATATCTTCTTCCAGACATCTGAGCCCAAAATCTCCTTTGCCCGGGCCGATCTCGAGTACCGAATTTATATGCTCGAAGTCTCGAAGCTTTTTCAACGCTTGGCGGCAACTGAGTTTGACAAGTAATCCGCCGATCACAGTTCTTTTTTTAGTTAATAGATTATCAAAATAGCTCACTCTTAGGCCTTTCTTGCCAAATCTCGGTACAATCTTTCGAGCTGCCTTACATGCTTATCGATACTGAAACTCGAGCTGAATCTATAGGCATTTGCTGTTAATCTTTTGCGCAAATCAGGGTCATTATATAATTTTAAAATCGCGAGGGCATAAGCATTTGCGTTTTTTGTATTTAAACTCAGTCCTGTAATCTCATTTTCAACAATCTCTTTGAGACCTCCGGCATCTGAAGCAATAACCGGCACCTTCAGACGCATCAGTTCTATAGCAACTCGGCCAAATGATTCCTGGCGCGATGGTACAACTGCGACATCAAAAGCAGGCACAACCTGGTTAATTTTATCGTAATGACCAGCGAAAAACACCTTGTCTTTTACGCACAGTGACTCTGCCAGACGCTTTAGATTGTCCCGCTCTGGGCCGCAACCAACTATGCATGCAATAAATTGACTATCGTGATTTCCCAGATAAGCCATAGCCTCTATCAGAATATCAACGCCTTTTATCTTGTGCAATCGCCCGATATAACCTACAATAAAAGCCTCCTTTTTGATGCCCAGCTTTACTCTGGCCGATGCTCGGCTTAGTGTCCCTTTTTCTATTGCATCAAAGTCAATGGCGTTATAAATAACTCTTACTGATGCCATATTTTTGTAAGTATTTATGAGATAAGCTGCTGTGTAATGAGAATTTGCCACTATAATATCGGCCCTCTTAGACAAATATAAGAAAAACCGTCTAAGTGCGAAATTTTCGGTTCTTAGCTTAGCAGTCCCTCTTAAATGCATGACTACTGGCTTAGTAATATGATTCTTAAGCAACAGGCTGAAAATATGAGACTTACTTAGATGGGTATGTATTATATCAGGCTGAATCCTACGGCATAATTTTAATACTCTAAAGAGAGTCATAATACTGAATTTAGAACCTTGAAGGGTATGAACATCTATATTCATACTGAGCGGCTTCTCAACACTTCGTAATGCGCATACAGCAGTTTCATAGCCGTCGGAAATGTTTTCAACTATCTCCTTAACTGATCTTTGCGCACCGCCGTATCCTAAGTGATCGATTATATGTAATACCTTTATTTTCATACTGCTTATTGCATTATATTTAGCCGTGTTATTATATCATCGCACCCGGCGGGTATAGCCGGCTTCAAATCCGGCTTATTGTATAAAGATATTTTCCGCTTTTTGTCGGTTTTATATCTTTTACAAACTCCCATTTTATTATACAGTTTTTTCCCATCGCAGATTTAACAAAATCTTCGGCATATCTTAAATCTTCCTCAATAGGAGGTTTGTTGTTAACTATTTTAAAAATTATCGACTCGTAATCCTTTTGGATTATTTGATACTTGCTGACCCAATCGAAAAAAAACAGTGCGTGCCTGAAATAAGCACCATCAATCATTTTTCCGCTTTTTGTTTTAAATATTTGTGTTTCTCTGCCCAAAACCCTCTTGAGTTCAAACTTACTCTTTCCAAATTCTGCGATATCGCCAATATCATATCTGACCAAGGGCATTGAATAATTATTGAGGTTTGTAATATATACTTTTTTATCGATTATCTCAACATGCTGATTCCAACAACTGATCTTAAGTGTGTCATCTCCGCAAGCAATGTCGCCGACTTCTCTGCTTCCATATCTGTTATAAACCCTGCATTTAAAAACTTTTTGAATAGTTTCCTTCATTTCAGGATATAAAGTGCCGGCAGAAGTTAAAATTCCATTTTTTGGTGATTTTATTTTCAGTTTGTTTTTTTCTATAAATCCCGCAAACTCATAAATGGATTGAACATACGCTTCGACCCAGCAAGGATCATACTCATTCCATTCGCTAACATACCTGAACATTTCCTCATCGGACATAAGAAAAGTATTAAACTCTTTTCTGTTATAAAGCCAGTTTCTCAAGCGAATAGAAAGTTTTTCTTTTCCTTCAAGCAGGTCTCTATCAGATCCCCAAAATCTTAACTCTTTCTCCCCAATGTCCTGCCCGGCAGCCAGCTTATAGTAGATTTTGTTAGCATAATTCCACTCTTTATAAACTTTATCCTGCAAAAACAAAATCGGTTCGCCGGTGCTTCCCCCGGATGTGTTTTGATACGACTTTCTTGATTTATGATGTTTAGAATACAGCTTAGCGCCTTGTGTGCGGATAATGTCTTTTGTTAAGATTGGAATATTTCCAAATTGTTCAAGTATAACCTTGTTGCCAGAAATTACTCCACATTTTACCAATTCATCATTATAGTAAGGGACATTATTGTAGGCATACCAAAGTAATTTTCTAAGTTTATCCTCAACCAAATAATCTAACTGTTGACTGTCGAGTTGCTCATAAGCTCTGATCTTTTTCAGATATGCGGGTATCCGACTGCCCCCTGCATAAAGAAAAAAATAAACAAATGGTTTTCGCCAGTTCATCTTTTAACCTTTATCCCCGGCAATACATCTATAATGCTTTATATAACAATCTGCGACCCTTGCCCAACTCATTTCAAGGGCTTTGTTTCTGGAATTCCGGCAATATTGCGGAAAATCAGGTTTCTCGGAGAGAGATTTTATCGCCTGTGCAAATTCACGGGCATCGGCCCGAGTGACAATAACTCCGTTAGAAGAATCTATAAGCTCTTCTACACCCTCACAAAGAGTTGTTACAATAGGCAGGCCGCTGGCCATCGCCTCCAGCATCGCGTTACTCATCCCCTCGTGTTTGCTGCTCATCAGAAAAATGTCATTTTCTCTATAAATCCGGGGCATGTTTGACGGCTCAGTTCGGCCAAGAAATACAATTTTCCGTCCGACATTTAATTCCTCCGCGAGGTTCCGCAATTCATCCATAAGATTCCCATCGCCGACGATTGTCAACTCAGCATCTATACCGGTCTCTTGAAGTAAAGCCACCGCCTTTATCAGCACATTGATCCGCTTGCGTGCTACCAATCTGCAAACGGTTAGAAGTTTTGGTTTACCTTTGAGGTTGGTATAATTTGACCGTGGGTAGTACATATCTGTATCCACACCATTAGGGATAACATCTATCTGACCATCGCCGAAAAACTCAAGAGCCAGATCAGCAAGCCCGCCGCTGTTGGCTACAATCGCCGAGGCGCTTGCCCATATTCGCCTAAATGTGCCCGAGAGTATTTTATAATCCAGGCATAGCCGATCGTTATATCCGGGGACATCGCTGCCGCGAAGTGAAATAATATAAGGCAACTGCTTTTTTGTGCGGCAGCAGAGCCAACCCGATGGGAAACCAAAAAACGCATGCGCAAGGTCATAATCGCCCTCTGCAAGCATTTTCTTATATCTTGGCCAGGATTTGAAAAGCCATTCAATCACCTCTGTCTTTCGCCAGTAATGCAGGTCTTTTTTATGCAGTCCGACCCTGAATATCCTGATATTATCCGCGAAGCCCTCACAATAAAACCCCGGCTTTTGTGCCGAAGTCAGCACATCAACCCGCAAATCAGCTCTGCGGGAGTATTCTTTAAGCAAAAAATAATGCGCGTTGCCCCCGCCGCCGCCGATCGGCGGAAACTCATAGTTGACCATCAGTATCTTCATCTACTGCTTCAATCTGAAAACTATATTAGGACCGAAAGCCTGTGCCGGCTCATAATTATTCATTACAAAATCACGCAAAGGCTTCATCGCGTCAAACCGTGCGGCCTCATCCTCTCCGACCTGTTCTGCCAGCATTTGCCGATATTCCTGTTCATACTGCATCACGATAGCCGGATTATTTGGCAAAGGTCCCTCCGGAGTAGCAGGCCAAAGCTGCAAAGGCGGCCTGTCCCAGGGGAAATGCCGCTTTTGAGTATCCACAAAAAACGCCGGCTTTTCCGCGCGGAAATCATCCAATCTTTCAGCTATATATTCACCGAGCCTCTGTGGATTCATCACATGCATTTCACTCGTAAATGCCCTGTTAGTGCTGCTGAGCCGCTGAGCTCGAACATAAATACCCGGAACCCACCCCCACACATATATTGTATCATCCTCATCGCTGCGCTGTCGGATATAATCACCGGCCTGTTCCCACGGATACCGAAGCAGTCCCTGAGCATATTGACGAGCTTCCTCGAATCGCTGGACATATCCGCGTCTGCGTCCGTCTGCATATTCAACGCCTGAATGCGGGCTGTGTGTTATACCGAAAAAGATGGGAAAGCTCATCGCTATCAATAAAACTGCCGAAACCGCTCCGATGCCGAGATAGATTGGTTTTTTGGTAACTGTCTTTCGATAATTTTTCAGATATACCGCCACGGCGTAACCGCCGAGCATTGCCGCTGAGCCGTTCAACGGCAGATAATACTCCTCATAGCTGCGCGGACTTATCCAGATAAAAGCCATATCCAATATCCACCAAACCGCAAGCAGCAGCACAAATCTGTCAATCGCGTATTTCTTAAAACCCTCCGCCTTGAATAAGCCCCTGCCAAGCCGCCAAAGCCGAACGCCAATGGCCGTCATCGCAAGCGCAATAGGCAATATTAATAACCGATAATAAGCGAACACCCTCGAGGCCTGTTCGGCGAACTCACTTGCCGCGTGCGATTCACTCACATAATCACCAAGCGCAGCACCCTCTCGAGGCACAAGCATCCGCCAAAGCCAGCCATAGGGCAAATTATTCCCCTCATGCCATATAATCAGCCATAGACACGCCGGCGCCAATGCCGCCGCGGCTCCG
>PWDX01000080.1 GCA_003553245.1 Phycisphaerae bacterium | reverse complement strand
GAATTCGGGGTTCTCGGCTATGAGGAACGACATCGGCAACGCTTCCGATAAAATAGACCCTTCTGACATCATAGTTTCGGCAGACATTGAGTATCAAAGAGGTAAATTCATCCCATCTAAGATGCGGCTCGTCACCTTCGAAAAGAATCAGATTATGCTCCTGACTGTAGTAAAAAACGCAGCTTGGCGGCTCATAATCGGTTACCAGGCCGTCTTCAATTATCGCATGCGGGCGAAAAAGAGCAGCTATTTCCATCGGGCCGGGGAAACTCTGGATAAAAAACTCATCCGCATCAATCTCGGCAAGTTCCTCGGCATCGAGCGTCTCGATAAAAAAACCGACAGTCTCGGTGGAAACGCGTCCGCCGTTCATCCAGCCTGAAAGCCCGATAAGCAGTGTGGCATCGTGTATTTCGGGTGTTTCGTATATATAAAGCTTGTCATTTTTCGCCATAACTCTGTTTTTAACACCCATAGGATGATTTTACCAGCGAAAAACTTTAGCGTGTTCGGCCTGTGAAAAATTCAAAGTCTGGAAAATATCGAAATGTCTGGACATCCGGTCACCGTGGTCACCATAGATTCCTATTGTTTTCTATATTTTGCATTTTTTCTGTTTCTATGCTTTTTTAATTTATAAACGGTTTTTCTGGAAAGTCATGGTGACCATGGTGACCAGAGGTTAAAATCGCTATTTTTAGCTCAATATCGCCGATTTTTGGTCACCGTGGCATGGTGACCAAAAATGTACCAAAGCCTTTTTATGGTGACCAGCACTATATAAGTTGCCCAGTTTAACATTCTTGCTGCGTTTTTTACAGCAGATACAGACTTTTGGACGCAGCAAACCTGGCGAAAGCTTTATTGCTTAACCGACTACAGTTACAGAGTCAGGCCAAATTACCAAGCCACGCTTCTGCTGCTTCCTCTTTTTCCGATAAAGGTCTCATTCTGCCAGAATCGCAGCCCACTGTTCAAATCGGTAAGATAAAGCTGGAAATAATACTCGACCTGCTGGCGATTACGGTCTATCCGAACATTGCGCTGAATTATCTTTCCGGAAATACTCAGTTCCGGAGCTACGATTTGACCTTTTTCCGGCACATTCGCCTGGTCAAATTCGTCCGAATAGCGCAATTCACGAGCCTGATAAATCATTTCATCCTGCGGCCCGTCGCCGCCCACTGCCGAGGTCATTACAACCTGCCCGCTGTTCATCATTTCCTGCTCGACTTTTGCCATCAACTGGTCGGTGTCTATGCGCTGCATCGTATCATTGACAATCCTGCCCGTAGTTACAACATAAGGCTCTGTCCTGTCGCGCTTTAGGGCACTCGACCGCACCAGCGATTCAACCATATCAGCTGCGGCTTGGTCGAAGTCTCGGTAATCAAGTCCCATCACAGCCGGGCCCGTGTCATGGTGAACATCGATGTTTTCTGTTCTTGGTCCGCAACCGCCTACAAAAGCGACAGCGGTAACAATAGTTGTAAGTAATATCGTGCGAATCATTGCTTTACTCCCAGTTTCTTGTTTTTAGTCTGAAATCGACTGCCTCTGTTCTTGGTGCAGTGCCCCTTATACTCCATCGAGCCTTAGGCGTAACCGAATAAGGCCGCCATACATTTGTTTTGCTGTCTATAACAAAGCCGTCAGCATCAATCCACTCGAACTGGTACTGAAATCTCAATACCTGAGAGGCCTGAGAGTATCCCTGCACCTGAACCTCCGTAAATCCTGCATCATTACGGCGTCTGGTGTAGTCCGTAACCACCATACCTCTGCCGAGGATAAAATCCGTCGTTTGCAGGATCGGACGCGTGATTATGTTACTTGCCAGAACATCGTCTCTGATTTCGTCGGCAAGTGCGACCCTGCTTTGAGGCGGCTGATTACGACACCCGGCGGCAAAAATCACTGACGCCAGAAAAGCGAAAAATACAACCTTGCGAAACATTTGCAACACTCCTTTCTAAATTGGCTTTACCAAGCCACAACCCTGTGGACAGGCTCAGCATGTCTGTGAGGTATTATAATATATATCAGCGCATTTTTACATTCCGGCAAATTTATTTTTATCTCGCTGCCGGGCACACCGGGTGGAACTACGGAAATCCGCCCGTCTGGCGGCATTTCAACTCTTGCCGCCTGAAAATTCTTAGGCAGGGTGCTCCATATCCTGACATCCGCACTTGTCGTAAGCACAGAATAAATCGACATAAGCAGCGCCGCCGGATCACCCTGATCCCTGCTGAGGCTGTACTGTGCGACCGTTTTAACAGCCGCCGATGCCAGCGAACGAATAAGCGTAGCCTGAAATTCTTTCTCAAATTCCGTATTTATAACCCTGTCCATACTGGCCACTAATTCTGTACGATATTCACCGTCGGCGGTGCGTACAAGCAGATGCGGATACGCCGAATGACGATATTCCAGCATCGGAAGGGCGATACCGGCATAGCGAACCTGATCCGAGACCAGATAAAGAGGCAAATCAACGCGAAATTCACGCTTAACAGGGCCGAGGCCGTTTTCAAATATTACCCACACATTGTCCGATACCTCATAGCCATAATCCAGCGCCTCTTCTACACCAGCAAGATCAGCCTCGATATACGGATTGTCGCTTACCATTCCATAGGACTCCCGGAACATATCCGCCGCTCTGGCCAGATCATCGTCCATAGCAAAAAATATGCCCGCAAGATATGTCGTGAATGGGTTAATAAAGTCAGGATACACCTCAAAATCTCTCAAGCTGGGGTATCGCTCATAGATGCGTCTCATCACCTGGGGATTATTAATAGTGCGCTCAATGCCTGCTGCACTGCGCTGCTGGGAAATTTCGTCCTGAAGTTTGCTAATTTCGGCCTCGAATCGCTCTTTTGCTCTCCGCTGCCTGTCCAGCGCACGGTTGAACTCAATGCGGGCGTGTTCAGGGTCATCTTCAAATATAAAATTAAGAGCTTTATAGGTATTGACCATTATCCGGTCATATTTGGTGCCGACATAAGGCAGGATATTATCTGTTGCCAGAGTCGCAGCCAGACCTCGCACTGCCGGCGACTCATAATCAAAATAATTCAGCTTTTCTTCGGATTTATCAAGATACTTCGTAGATGCACTAAAATCACCCCTTATACGCTCAACACCGGCAAGCTGGAGAGTCCAAAGCAGATCCTCTCTCTTGGGCCGGGGGTTGTCAATCCGAGCCTTTTGCTGGGCGAACTTCGCAGCCGAATCATACCTGCCTGCCTGAAATTGGCGATTGAAAGCCTCCATCTGAGCTTTCTGCGGATTACAGCCCGCAAAACCCAGTGCCAGACAGCACAGCAGCACAACCGGATATTTTCGCACCTTGCATAAAGCCATTTATGGCCCGTCCCTGAAAAGATTAAGCGACAGTTCTACTGTATATTACTCAAAGTGGCCGATTATGTTTCAAAAATGTGCATAATGCTCAGGAAAACAACTATACTCATCGGTTGCAAATGGCCGCAGCCTGAAAAGAAAAGCATCTATTCACAAAGATAGTTCATTGTGAATTATAACATTTTTACCTTTATATTTCAGCCGTTTTCCTGTGAGGCGTTGTTATACAATCGGCAAAAATATATTTGCTCTTAGCAGGGTGTGGGGTTACTTGCAAAGCTGGTTGAGTTTTTCCACGGTCAATTCGTCAACTCTCTCTACCACCATATCCGCCGGCTTTAGTTTTTCCGCCGGATAGGAATTTGTTACAGCCACTGGGTGCATTTTAGCATCTGCCGCCGCTTCAAGTCCCCAGTGGGAGTCTTCTATTACGACACACCGGTTGTTTTTTATGTCATTGCCTGTGATTTTTCGCAGTCTTTGCAATGCCAGCAGAAAACCTTCGGGATTTGGCTTGCCTTTTTTCACCTGGTCTGCTGATACGATAGTTTTAAAGTATGGCCGCAGGCAGGCTTTGTCGAGGATTAGTTCTATTTCCGAAAGAAGTGCGCCCGAACAGATTGCCAGCGGTATATCAGCTACCAGCAGCTTATCAAGAAACGACTCTACGCCGTCGAGAATGACTGCGTTTGTATGGGCGAGCTTTTCGAATATTTTATTTTTTTTAGAGATAATATCACGCAGTACGCTTTTGTCAGAAGTCAGTCTGCCTTGCTCAGCAAATTTATCTAAAAGGTCGGCGTCGCTGAGTCCCAGGCATTCGCTGTAGTATTCTTCTTTGTCCATCACGATGCCGAACGGCTGGAGAACTTCATTAAACGCGCGAAAATGTAGAATCTCTGAATCTGTTATTACGCCGTCAAAATCAAATATAACCGCTTGAATCATAATTTACTCGCCTGCTTATTCGCTAATTACCGGGCCTACAACCGACTGGTATTCGGAGAATGTTGATTTATCACCGCTAAGTATCTGCTCAACAAGGCAATTGTTTTTCGAGGCATTTCTCTGAATAAACCGCCGCGCTATTTTAGCCTTGCGCTGCTTCATCGAAATACTCTGTGCTTGCTCCGATGTATCTTCCGCCGTCAGAGGCACACTCATATCGCATTTGGTCGAGGCCTGGTCGCAGAACAGATAGCCCACAATCAGGTCGATCGCGATGTCCACCAGTGACCGGCCATATAAATCCATATATTCGTTACCGTTTTCTTTTACGAATGATATTGCGGTATTCAATTTCTGCGTACCTTTTTCGAGTTCTACCAGCAAATCTTTCAGCTCTGCGTCATAGTCACGCTCAGCCAGTTCAGCCAGATATTTCTCCGCTCTGCCAGAGCAAACCGAGCGAACTGCCGCTACAACCTGAAGCTGAGTTGTGCCTTCGTAGATTGTCGTAATCCTGGCGTCCCTTGCGTGTCTCTCAACCGCGTAGTCGCGCATATACCCGCTGCCGCCGAGCACCTGTATTGAGTCATAAGCCACCCGATTGCACATTTCCGAGCCGTAGTACTTGCTCATCGGCGTCAGCATCGTTGCGAATCGCTCATATTTTTTCGAGGTGTTTTTGAGCTGGCGTTTCTCGGCCTTATCCTTTGGCGGATTCTTTTCAAGCTGCCTGGAATAACCCATCGCCACATCAACAACCCGGGATGTTTCATAAAGCAAAGCCCTGCCCGCCTCAAGCTGAATCTTCATCTCCATCATCATCTCTCGAACCGCCGGGAAATTCTCAATGGCAGTCTCATATTGCTTTCTGCTTGCGGCGTAGTCACGGGCGACACGGTATGCCGCCTCGGCTATTCCCTGCGACTGAGCCGCGATTCCGATTCTCGCTCCGTTCATGAGGCTCATAACATAAGTCACTAAGCCTCGCTGGCGTTCACCGATAAGCTGACAAGGCGTATTGTCGAAGAAAATTTCACAGGTCGGCGAACCGTGAATGCCCAGCTTGTCCTCAAGCCGCCGTATTTTCACAGTCGGGCCGCGTTCGCAAACATACAGACTCAACCCAAGTCCGCCTTTGCGGTCATGTTCACTCCTTGCCAGCACCAACAGCACATCCCCGCATCCATTGGTAATGAACCTTTTTACGCCGTGGAGAAACCAGTTGCCGTCATCGTCCTGAAAGGCTCTCAGCTTCACCGCCTGCAAATCCGAACCAGCATCCGGCTCGGTAAGCACCATCGCACCTGTTATTTTTCCATCAGCGAAATCGGGCAGATATTGTTCCTTAATTTCCTCGGACGCGAACGAATCTATAGTCTCGGCTATCCCCTGAAGTCCGAAGATATTCATCAGCGAGGCATCCGCACGAGAAACGATTTCAGTCGCTATCGAATATACTAAGTTCGGAAAGTTCAACCCGCCAAAACGATGAGGCAATGTAAAGCCCATCACCTGTGCCTTAGCTAATTTCTCAAGCGATTGCACTATGCCGGGCGCGTATGTCACGCTGCCGTCCTCGTTTAGAGTGTTGCCGACTCGGTCGGTATCTTCTGCTCGAGGAGCGATGAAGTCCGCGCTTAGCTGCCCCAAAGCTGAAAGCACCATATCATAATTACGAACCGCTTCATCGGCGGTGGCGGGTGCGTAATCATGTTCCCGAGCAAATGTAAAATCTTCCTCAATGACACGGGCTATTTCACCCAGGTCCATGTGTTTCATAAGGAACTGAATATCGGAATTATCTGTATAAAAATTTGCCATTGTAAATCCTGTTTATTCCCTGGAGTTATATTCTTTCTTTGATCGCTTTTATCATCTTTGGGACGATGTCGTTCAGGTCGCCGCATATTTTATAATGAGCGATTTGGAAAATCGGCGCGTCCGGGTCGTTATTTATCGCGATAATTTTTTGACTGTCGGACATCCCCGCCTGATGTTGAATAGCCCCACTCACGCCCGCCGCTATATAGAGGCTTGGCCGAACTGTCGTTCCGGTCTGACCTACCTGATGGTCTTTGTCGATAAAACCCAGGTCAACCGCTGCCCGTGTAGCCGCCGGCGCCGCTCCCAGAGCATTTGCCAGATCCCAGATAACCCGGAAGTTATCTTTACTGCCTACTCCCGCGCCGCCTGCCACTATGACTCTTGCCGCTTTTAAATCAACTTTTTTAGGGCGGGTGTGCTGGTCTAAAATTTCCACCAGCAAATCTTCCTTTGTCAATGTTGCTTTTTCCTCGACAATCTGACCTTTTCTTGAGACATCCGGCTCCGGCATAGGCATTACACCTTCTCTGACGGTCGCCATTTGAGGCCAGCGATCATAATTTATAATTGTCGCGATTATATTTCCACCGAAAGCAGGCCTGACCTGAAACAGAAGATTTTTATGAACCTCTTTGGTCGCCTTTACTTCGTGATCGCCGATTTGCAGATCGGTGCAGTCCGCCGTCAAACCAGCCTTTACCGAACTGGCTACGCGAGGGGCAAGATCTCTGCCGTTAATAGTCGCGCCGCAAAGAACAACCTGCGGCTCATATTTGTGTATAAGATCATGTAAGGTTTTGGCATAAGTATTGGCCTGGTAATGTTCCAGCAGATGATGCTCGATGAGATAGACTTTGTCGGCTCCGTATTGCACCAGCCGCTCAGCCAACTCACTAACCTGATCACCCATAAGCACCGCTGCCAGTTTTACGCCAAGCTTATCAGCCAGTTTACGGGCCTTGCTCATTAATTCCAGGGGGGTGTCAGCTAACTTGCCTTCATTTTGTTCGGCGAAAACCCAAACTTCGCCCTGTCTGTTTACGCTAATCATATATTCAACCTTGTATCGGGAAATGAATTAATTTATATGTTTTATGCGATAGTTTTTTCTTTAATCAGCTCATGCACCATATCGCTTACGCCGCTTTCAGTAGGCTCGACTTCTTTGCTGCCTTTGGCTGTCAGTACCACACTCTGGATACGATGCACCTTGGTCGGTGAGCCGCTCCTGCCGCACCAGTTGATATCTGCCTCAAGAAAGCCCAGATCCCATTGCTTTATCAGCAGGTTCTTTTCCTCAAGCACGCGAATTTCATCCTCAATAAGCTGCTTAACCGCCTGCTCATCCAAGGCTGTGTTGTCGTTGCGTATAGCTTTTTCAACCTCTATCGGCGCCATAGCATTTTTGTATTTCATTATAAATTTAGCTGCCGGGACTCGCGGCTCGTTGGCTTCATCGGTTACGGTAAGCAGCACGGGTAATTTTGTCCGTACTTTCTGCCAGCCGTTTTCTATTGCCCGTCGCACGGTTATGCGCCCGTTGGCCAATTCCTGAAGTTCTTCCATATAGGTTATGGGTGTGATACCGAGTTTTTCCGCCAGTTGCGGGCCAACTTGTGCAGTGTCGCCGTCAATAGCCTGCCTGCCGCAAAGAACTATATCGTAATCAAGCTTTTTTACGGCACAGCTTATAATGTAGCTCGTTGCAAGCGTGTCGCTGGCGGCGCATTTCCGGTCGGTTACCAGGATCGCGTCATCGGCGCCCCGGTAAAGAGACTCACGAAGGATATCCGCTGCCGAGGGAAGTCCCATAGTAATGGCTGTTACAGTTCCGCCGTAGCGTTCTTTTATCTGAAGTGCAGTCTCCAAGGCGTTGAGGTCTTCCGGGTTGAATATCGCCGGAAGGGCGGCCCGGTTGACGGTTCCGTCATCATTCATCGCCTGACCGCTAATTTTTTTTGTATCAGGCACCTGTTTTATCAGGCATACGCAATTGTAAGGCACTTTACCTCCTTGTTTCAGAGAAGTTTTACGGATCAAAATTTATTGAAAACCAGCAGTTTAGCAAAATTTTTCACCGCGTCAACGCCAAACCGCTTATTATTAAAAGTCGTTTTGGGGATATAAGCCTAAACTTGTCGGGTCAAAAGGCCGATTTGAGCGTAGTAAAGACAAATATAATTTGTCAATGTCAAGAAAATCTTTGACTTATCAGGCGAACTGTAATTAGAATTTAAGGTAGGATAAGAAGCCGTACAGCGGATAATAATCTTTAACTGGACAGATTTGACCTGTGAACAATAAGCGACCCAACGAGACTAATTACGATACAATACTTGGCAAAATGGCTGTCGAGCAAGGGCTTTGCACAAATGAAGAATTGCGCCAGTGTATCGAAGAGCTTCAATCGCGTAAGAAAGTAAGCCCTACGAAACTCGAGAACCTATTAACTGATATGGGTTATATTACTGTCCGTCAAGCCGAGAGGCTTCGTGAGCTTGCCAAAGAAAGCAAAGCCGCAGTCCAGCAGATACCCGGTTATAAAATTACGGGCAAGCTGGGAGCCGGTGCGATGGCGGTTGTTTATAAAGCTGAGCAGCTTAGCCTTAACAGGATGGTTGCTATTAAGATCCTTCCAAAGAAATTCAGTTCCAACGCTGAATATGTCCAGCGGTTTTATAAAGAGGGTCGTGCCGCTGCAAGGCTGAATCATCCAAACATCGTCCAGGCTATCGATGTCGGTGAAGCAGGGGGGTATCATTATTTTGTAATGGAATATGTTGAGGGCAAGACCATCTATGATGATCTGGCTTCTGGAAAAGTTTTTTCCGAACAGGAAGCTCTGGAAATCATTACACAGGTCGCTAATGCTCTCGGCCATGCCCACTTAAAGGGATTGATCCACAGGGATGTCAAGCCAAAGAATATAATGATTACCAAGCAGGGAATAGTAAAGCTCGCCGATATGGGACTGGCTCGGGGCACCGCCGATATAGAGGCGGCCAAAACCGAAAAGGGCAAGGCCTATGGAACCCCTTATTATATCGCTCCCGAACAGATTCGAGGAGAAATGGATATCGATGGGCGGGTTGATATTTATGGCCTTGGGGCAACGCTTTATCATATGATAACCGGGCGGGTGCCTTTTATGGCCGAT
>PWDX01000124.1 GCA_003553245.1 Phycisphaerae bacterium | reverse complement strand
GTAGGAACCGTATGCGGTAATTCCGCACGTACGGGTCTGTGCGGGGGGCTGCGAGTAATCTCAGTCCCTACCGCGACCACATTTGAAATTGAAATAAAAAGAGTTCTTTCTTTGGTCGATGGCAGATAAAACGAGTAGACCATAAATTCAAAGAAAGGACAGAAAGATGCAAAACAGTAATTCGACAAAAACAGGCAAGAACTTGAAAAATATTATCAAAATCAACGAATCCCAGATAAGGACCTGTTGCTGTGTAGCATACGAATACTCACTCAGGATCATCTTAAATGTGCGTCAAAAATGCGTCAGTCGCCAGTTGTAAACCACTGCAAAAATCTCATAATTTTGTTAATGTTCACTTGTTATTGACTTGTAACCCTCGTTTTTGCCTCAAAAACGCAATGTAAACCTGTGCTATGTAAGAGGTTATGAGTTAGATATTGGACTCATAATCCATTGGTCGAAGGTTCGAATCCTTCCGGGCCCAATCCATAAAAACCTGTTTCTAACTGCTTAAAAGGCCTTCAAAGGGCTTTTAGAGGGGTTTTAGCACTTCGGGAAATATGATTTGGCGTTGCTGTTCTTTTCTGTTTTTTGCACATAAAATGCATAAGCACATGCATAAGCAGGATTACCCGACAATCCTGGCTTTGGGGCTTGAACGGTCAAAATTCGGCAGTGAATTTATGGCGGTAGCCTCCAGATCGGGCAAGCTGTGGGTATACAAATCCATACCGAACTGATTTGAGGTTGTATGAACAATATTACTACAGCGCGATTTGGTTGCACTTATGAGTTGAATCCGCTTCCGATTTTTATTGCCACTTTTCGCGGATTATGCTTGACATTCGGGTCCGATTATATTTATGTAGAAATAAGACCATTTGAGGGTACAAGTGTAATGGGAGGTCGCAGGTAATTATGTTTGTCTGGCAAGTACTTTCAGCTTTTGCAGTTGCGCTGCTTTTTACGGCGGTTTTTGTAATCATATTCGCCCCCGGCGGACGGCTGGAGCATGCGGCTGGATTTTTTGTGCTTGTATTTCTCGCAAGCTGGGCAGGGGGATTATGGGTCGGGCCAGTCAATACCGAAATTACCGGGATTTATTGGATACCTTATTTTATTGTCGGGCTGGTTTTCGGCCTTATGCTGGCAATGGTTCTTAGTTCCAGACGACAATTGCGCAGAGAGGTTAAAAATAAAATTGATATAGTTCTCTGGCTGATTATAGTGATTCTTCTGGCATTGGTTGCAACAGGTTATATTCTTCCGCCCGAGTCTGTGGTGTAGAATAACGCCTGGATACGGCGATAATCATATAGGAGCCCGCTTTCTCGATAAAAGGTGGGCTCCGGTTTTATGTGGCGCAGGCCAATTAAGCAAATTGCCATTGTCAATATAGGAATATCCTTATACCATCTTTGTCGATATCTTTTTAGTATATCTTCTTAGCAAAGATGGCTTTGGCCGGCAAAATAAAATATGCATTTTGTATTCTTAAAGGAGATTGCGATGCGATTAAGAGTCACTGAGGACTGCATAGCTTGTGAGAGATGTGTTGAGATATGCCCGGAAGTTTTCGAGATGGGCGAGGTTTATGCGGAGGTGAGGGACGAGCAGGTGCCCGAAGAATACCATGATGCGGTGCGTGAATCTGCTGATGAATGTCCTACAGTAGCGATAATAATCGAAGAAGATGAATAGGCATTTAGAAAAGGAGGCAAAATTTATGGCGAAAATTTCAGAACATATTCAGGAAGCTGACTGGAAAAAAGAGAAGCATGTGCCCGTTATCGAATGTTCCGATTCGGTAAAGTCTGATGAATTTTTCCAGGTCAAGGTTACTCTGGGCAAAGAAGTTGCACATCCTAATACAACCGAGCATCATATCAGGTGGATAGCGCTTTATTTTTACCCGGAAGGTTCAAAGTTTATTTATGATGTTGCGCGTTTTGAGTTCAACGCTCATGGTGAGGCTGCGGCAGGGCCGAACGAAGGTCCCGTTTATACACACCATGAAGGCATTTGTAGTATGAAAACTAAAACCGCCGGTATCCTGCATGCAGTTGCGTACTGCAATATCCACGGCCTATGGGAGTCAGCCAAAGAAATTAAAATTAACTGACCATATCGCTTAAGGTGTGATTGCAACGAAAGGAGAGTCATTATGGCAGTTGCGAAAGTTATAGAAATCAGTTCCAGTTCGAAAGAAAGCTTTGAAGATGCGATTAATAAAGGTATCGATCGTGCCTGCAAAACTATCAGTGATGTTAAGCAGGCCTGGGTCAAAGACCAGAAAGTAATTGTGGAAAACGGCAAAGTCAGTGAGTACATAGTGCATATGATGATAACATTTGTGCTTCATTAAGGTGTGTCGTTTGCAGCATTTACAAAACTTCGGAAAGGTATATCGTGAAGATAGCAGTTCTTATAGAGAAAATGTACGAAGACCTTGAGGCATGGTATCCGTATTTGAGGTTGCGCGAGGAAGGTATAACAACGGTTTTTGTCGGCCCGGGCACGGAAAAGGTATATCCGAGTAAGCATGGCTACCCGGCAAGCGAGGAAAAGTCAATAGAGCAGGTATCTGCCGATGATTTTGATGGTGTGGTGATTCCCGGCGGATACGCGCCTGATCATATTCGACGGTCTGAAAAGATGGTGCAGTTTGTAAAAGATATTAATTCGCAGGGTAAACTGGTTGCTGCAATTTGCCATGCCGGCTGGGTGCTTGTCTCTGCCAATGTTCTTAAAGGTAAGAAAGTGACGAGTTTTTATGCGATAAAAGATGATATGACAAACGCCGGAGCTCAGTTTATAGATGCCGAGGTGGTCGTTGATGGTAACCTTGTTACCTCTCGCATGCCGATGGATTTGCCTGCTTTTGTAAAAGAGATTACAAGTTTTCTCAGAGGTGGCTAATAAAACGATAATAAGTTTTTATAAACAAGCGTGACTATTTTGGATAAAAAAAGCAAGAACATAGAAGTTTACTGATATTGAAAGGCGAAAAATGGATAGAAAAAATGCTCGAAGAAATATACTGAAATCAGGATTGGCGGCAGCTTCTGTTATGGCTGTGAATCATTTGAGTGTTGCAGATCAGCATGGACAGCATGAAAATAACAGCAATGAGGATATATTGCTCGAAAAAGCCTTTGCCGAGGACCGTTATGTGTTGCCGCCTCTGCCGTATGATTATGATGCACTTGAACCTCATTATCAGGGTCAGGCGCTGGAGATACATCACAAGCGTCACCACCAGGCGTATGTTACCGGTCTAAATGCGGTGCTTGAGAAAATGGATAATGCCAGGCGGGACGGCAATTATGATCCTTCTCATGTGCGAGCATATTCGAGCGACCTGGCATTTAACGGCAGCGGACACGAACTGCACAGTATTTTCTGGCATTCTATGACTGCCGGCGGGGTGGAAATGCCGGATAGCTTCGCCCGGCAGGTACGCCGTGACTTTGGCTCTGTTGAAAGATTCAAAGCACATTTTTCACAGGCTAATAAAGCTATTGTAGGCGGTTGGGGTGTGCTGGCCTATGAGCCTATAGGTCAGCGACTTATTATTTTGCAGGTGATGGAGCATCAGGATAATACTTTTACAGGTGCCGTGCCTCTGCTTGTTTGCGATATGTGGGAGCATGCTTTTTATCTTCAATATAAGAATGACCGGTCGCAATGGGTTGATAATTTTATGGAGATCGCCAACTGGCAATACGCCGCCAAAAGATATGATGCTATCCGTCGCTAAACAGGTAAACAGGCCGTAGTAACCACTGGTGTATAAATGGTTCAGGATGAACGAATAAAACGGCTGAATGATAAGCCCTTTCGGCCAGGCAGATATGTAATGTACTGGATGCAGGCTGCCCAGCGGGTCGATTATAATCACGCACTGGAATTTGCCGTTGGTCTTGCCAACGAAAAGAAATTGCCGGTTGTAGTGTGTTTTGGGCTTACTGGTGATTACCCCGGTGCCAATTTGCGACATTATTATTTTATGCTGGAGGGGCTATCTGAACTTCCGGAGGCCCTGGCAAAGCGAGGCGTCCAGATAGTGGTGCGCAAGGGTCGCCCGGAACGCGTTGCTGTTGATATGGCAAAGGACGCGGCTGCTTTAATAGTTGATGATGGTTATCTGAGCCACCAGCGTAAATGGCGCAGTCAGGTTGCTAAACAATCAGATTGTGGGGTTTTTGAGGTTTTCACGAATCTTATAGTCCCTGTTGGAACGGCATCCGCCAAGCAGGAGTTCGCCGCTCGAACATTTCGGCCTAGAATTCACCGACAGCTTGACAAGTTTCTCTTTGAATTGAAAAAGAAAAAGGCTAAAAAAGATTCTCTCGGCCTTAAATTTGACGGTCTGGATATCACAGATACGGATAATATTCTGGCTGGTCTGAATATTGACGACAGCATAGACCCAAGTCCCATCTTTCACGGCGGAACGAGTAAAGCGAAAAAACTTCTGAAAGACTTTACAGACAATAAACTCGATGATTTCGCTGACAAACGCAACGATCCCAACGCTGGTTGCCTTTCTAATATGAGTCCTTATCTTCATTTCGGCCAGATCAGTCCGCTATATATCGCACTGGCGGTTAGCCGTTGCCAAAGCACCGGTAAAGAAGCATATCTTGAAGAGCTTATTGTTCGTCGTGAGCTTAGCCATAACTTTGTTTATTATAATGACAATTATGACAGTCCTGCCGGTCTTGAAAAATGGTCGCTCAAGACGCTTGAAGAGCACAAAAACGATAAGAGGCAATATGTTTATTCACGGGATGAACTTGAAAAGGCGGCGACACATGATGAATACTGGAACGCTGCACAAAAAGAGATGACTTTTACCGGCAAAATGCATGGATATATGCGGATGTACTGGGGCAAGAAAATTCTGGAGTGGAGCGAAGATATCGAAACGGCATACGCTAACGCGATTTATCTCAATGATAAATATGAGCTTGACGGCAGGGACCCCAACGGTTATACCGGTATCGCCTGGTGCTTCGGCAAACACGACAGGGCGTGGACGGAACGGCCTGTTTTCGGCAAAGTACGATATATGAATGCCGCCGGGCTCAAACGCAAATTCGATATTGACGCGTATGTTCAGCGCATAGAAAAACTGAAAAAACAGTAACGGAGCAAGAAATGTCTTTAGCAGAATATTTTGAAAACACAAAGGGAACGGGAGTGTTGGCAACAGCCGACAGTGACGGCAATGTTGATGTTGCGGTTTATGCTCGGCCTCATTTCGAGAATGAGCAGACGGTGGCTTTTATAATGAGTCAGCGGCTAAGTTACAGCAATGTTCAGAGCAATGCCAATGCGGCTTATATGTTTATAGAGGACGGGACAGGTTACAAGGGTAAACGCCTGTATCTTACTAAGATAAAAGAAGATGACGACGAACAGTTGATAGCGTCGGTGCGCAGGCATTCGCCAAGACATCGGCCTGAAGATACTACGAAAAAATATCTCGTATATTTCCGCATTGACAAGGTCAGGCCGCTGGTAGGGGACTAACCAAAGATGCGCATACTGGCACTGGAGGCCTATTACGGGGGCAGTCATCGCAGCTTTCTGGATAATCTTTGCAGTATCGGCAGTTACGAATGGACGGTGCTTACCCTGCCGCCTCATAAGTGGAAATGGCGAATGCGTCACTCGGCTGTAACATTTGCCCAACAGGTGTCGGATTTGCAGAATCAGGCATGGGATATGATTTTTTGTACGGATATGCTGAATCTGGCAGAGTTTCTGGGGCTTGTGCCGGAGGCTGTTCGGAAACTGCCTAAAATCGCTTATTTTCACGAGAATCAGCTTACATATCCGGTGCGTATCGAGTCTGAGCGTGATTATCAGTATGTGATGACCAATATGACAACTGCTTTAGCCGCCGATGAGGTCTGGTTTAACTCCGCATTTCATCGGGATGATTTTCTGGTTGAGCTTGAGGGTTTTTTAAAGCGAATGCCTGATCACCAGCCAGTCGAAGCTATCGGAGCTATACGGCGAAAAGCAGAGGTCTATCATCCGCCGGTAAATCTGATAAAGCAAGATGGCCGAAAACAGCCCGGTCCATTGCGGATACTGTGGAGCGGGCGATGGGAGCATGATAAAAATCCTGAAGATTTTTTCGAGGCTCTTAAAAGGCTAAAGTCGAAGGGATGTGATTTTCGCCTGATTGTTTTGGGTGAGCATTTTCGCGATGTGCCGGAGGTGTTTGCCTGGGCAAGGGACTATTTTGCCGAGCATATCGATCACTGGGGTTATCAGGATAGCCGTGGTGAGTATGAAGCTGTTTTGTGTCAGGCTGATGTTGTGGTTTCTACAGCGATGCATGAGTTTTTCGGTATCAGTGTTATTGAGGCAATTTCGGCAGGTGCGTACCCTGTCTTACCGGATAGGCTGGCATATCCTGAGATTCTAAAACTTCATGAAAACGAAAATTCCAGGCAGTATTATTACGGCGGCAGTATAGATAAACTTGTGGATAAGCTGAAGTATCTTTGCGAGTTGAAAGCAAGCGAAGGATCGCTGGAAGGGCGTCAAAAGGACGCTCGGCAGCTTGTGGATCGATTTTCTTGGTCTGAACTCATGAATAAATATGAGCAGGGGCTGTTGAATGTCGCAACCGGCAACGGTAATTTTTAATCCTGTTAACAGGGTTATTGGCTCATAAAACTCGCATAAAAGCCAGTCTATTACGAAACCCCCGAATATTTCAACCAGAAAAACTCTTACCACCATAGAGGCGTCTGAATTCAAGCGGACCCATCCCTGTTAAGTTTTTGAAGTACCTGGAAAAATGTTCCGTATCCGTAAATTCCAGAGTGCCGGCTATTATATATAGCGGATCGGTAGTGCTGGCCAGCAATTTTTTGATATGCTTAATTCTCAGCCGGTCCAACTCCTGCTTTATCGTTCTGTTAAGTTGGTGACGAAAACGATATTCCAGTGCCCGCCTGGAAAGTGTAGTTGCCTCGACTACATCATCAGCCTGGATTGGTTTGTGAAAGTTATTCCGCATAAATACCATTGCAGAAACAACCTCCTCGTCATCAACAGCCAGAATATCCGTTGACTGTCTTTCTATGATCTCCGTGGGATCTACATTGATTACCTTATTTGCTGCTTTTTCATTCATCAACTCATCAAGATGCCTTGCCCCCTCGAATCCGGCATTTTCAAATTCCAGTAAAATGCTTGAAAGAGGAGGAGACGACAAATTGCACACTAGCCGATCATTGTCCACACCCAGTACGGCTACCTGTTCAGGCACATTAATCCCCGCTTTTTTGCATGCTTCTAATACATAAATTGCCCTATCATCATTGCAGGCAAATACGCAAAGTGGTTTGGGCAGTCTCTGTAACCATTTAGCGATTAACTGTCTTTCAGTTTTACCACTGTTTTGGCCGGTGCCGTGAAATTCAAATACTGCCTTGCCTCCATATCTTGCCACACTTTTTTTATAGCTTCGATACCGGCGTTGAGACCAGCTAAGCTTACCAAACCCACAGTACGCAAAATTTCGAAATCCCCGAGAGAAAAAATATTCAGCCGCCATTTTCCCAATTTTGTCGGAATTGGTTATTATCGAGCTTGCGCCCGGATTCTTTTCTTTGTGTATCGAATTGACTACCTTGGGTTTTTTGATTTTGATTATTCGTGAAATATTTTCGGCATCACATATAAAATAACCGTCAAAATCATCAAGTCTGTAATCATCCTTTTCCCCTGAGCCGCGAAGATACTGCGGACTTTTTGTATGCACTTCCCATCCGGCGAAAGCGGATGTATATCTTTCCGCACCGCTTAACAGTTGCCTGCCGGCGCTTCTGGATGTATCCACTATAATCAGAACTCTTTTCATAAAGCTAAGAACCTTGCGCAAACTGGTTATATTTTAACGCAAAATGGTTTTTTAGTCAAAGCTATTATATTGTAATATAGGGCTGACTTTAATTTATGCTGTGCTGTGCATGGAGTAAGTATGTATCTTTTAGGTTACGATTGTGGAACATCTTCGGTAAAGGCCGCTCTGCTTGAGGCTGACACAGGTTTTGTTGTCAGTACGGCGACATTTCCTGCCCAGGAGATGAAGATTACCTCCATAAACCCCGGCTGGGCCGAGCAGGATCCGCAGATGTGGTGGCAGAGCTTAAAAGCCGCGACCGGCAAACTTCTTTCAGAATCGGGCGTTGACGCCGGTGATATTAAAGCTATCGGTATAACATATCAGATGCACGGGCTTGTTGTCGTGGATAAAAAATGCCAGCCGCTTCGTGAGTCGATTATATGGTGCGACAGCAGAGCGGTGGATATTGGCGTAACGGCATTTGAGCAAATCGGAACCGAGAAATGCCTTCAGCGTCTTCTTAACTCGCCGGGCAATTTCACCGCTTCAAAACTCAAATGGGTAAAAGATAACGAACCCGAAATTTACCGCCGAATTTACAAGGCAATGCTGCCGGGCGATTATATCGCAATGAAGCTAACAGGTGATATATTTACCACGCCATCGGGGCTTTCGGAGATGATTTTGTGGGATTTTCAGCGAAACAGGCAGGCGGATTTCGTTCTGGATTACTTCGGTATCGAGGAATCATTATTGCCCGAAACCGTCCCTACTTTTTCTATCCAGGGTGAGCTTACCACTGATGCTGCGAAAGAACTCGGCTTGTCGGCAGGAACGAAGGTATGCTATCGTGCCGGAGACCAGCCGAACAATGCACTGTCGCTAAATGTCCTCCAGCCCGGCGAAATTGCCGCCACTGCAGGAACTTCGGGCGTCGTTTATGGAGTATCCGATACGCCGTCCTGGGACAGCCAATCAAGGGTCAACAGTTTTGTCCATGTAAGCCACACAGATAAGCAGCCCAGGTACGGGGTTCTTCTATGCGTTAACGGAACGGGAATTCTCAACAGTTGGCTCAAAAACAATGTGGCTTTCTACATTAACTATTCTCGAATGAATGAATTTGCCTCTGAAATCGCCGTTGGATGTGACGGGCTTTCAATAATACCCTTTGGAAACGGAGCCGAGAGGATACTTGCCAATCGTGAGGCCAGTGCAAATATAAACGGGATTAATTTTAATAAACACACTCGGCAGCACTTGCTGCGTGCAGCGCAGGAGGGTATCGCTTTTGCTCTTAACTACGGCCTTTCCATAATGAAAGATATGGCTGTGGATGTAAATAAAGTGCGGGCGGGCTATTCAAATATGTTCCTAAGTCCTGTATTCGGTGAGGCCTTCAGCAATATTACCGGGGCAGTTGTGGAGCTTTACAACACTGGCGGTTCACAGGGGGCGGC
>PWDX01000138.1 GCA_003553245.1 Phycisphaerae bacterium | reverse complement strand
CTCATCATAGGATTTAATGAAGTGATTGATAAATGCAAGGGCAATTTTGTAAAGCTGCCTGGGCGACATGGTGTTTTCAAACCGGCTCATGGTGGGCTGTGAAGACAAATCATGCCCACTATCGGGTAATCTGCCATTGCATAGCTTCAGTATTTTATCATCCCGCAAGGTGTCGCAATCATTAGCGTCCTCATATCCGGCAGCAATTTGAAACACCCGTTGGGTTAACAATGGCTTACGCAAGACCAAATGGCAACGCTGTTTGGTAAGGCAAAATCTACCATCAACGAGCATATCAAGAACATTTACGGGGAAAATGAGCTGGAAGAAACCGCCACAATGAAGAAATTCGGAATTTCCGAATTTCAGCACAAACTCCTCTGGGCAATCAGTCAGCAAACCGCAGCAGAATTGGTTTATAGACGGGTGGATGCAAGTTTGTCCCTGATGGGAATGCTCTCTTATGACAAAAAGCAAGTGGACTCAATCAAAAAGTCTGAAGTAAGCATTGCCAAAAACTATTTGAATGAAGAAGAGATAAAGCTTTTGGGTCTGTTGGTTGAGCAGTATTTGGCATTTGCCGAAACCATGGCACCACAACAAATGCCCATGTTATAAAAGATTGGATCGAGCGACTGGATATCCATCTGCAATTAAACGGCAGAGAGTTGTTAACCCACGCCGGCAAAGTTTCGCGCAAAATGGCCTTGGGAAAATCCGGAGATGAATTTGAGAAATTCAAGCAACGTCAAAAAAATATTGAGAAAGAAGCCAGCTTCAAGGAGTTAGAAGAGGACATTAAAAAATTAAAGAAACCAGCATCAAAAGAATAATAATGTGCCCGAGGATGGGTTGGTAAAAGGGTTGCTCAGGGCATTGACTTTTCCAGGAAAATGCAAAACCTTGTGGAGAAATACAATGAACGAAAAGAGAGTGATGTGCTGCGAAGTGAAGTGCTCGAAGACTTTACAAATGAGATCATTGATCTTTACCAATCCTTGAAAAAGGAGAAGGGATCCTACGCTGAGCTTGGAATTGATTTTGAAGAAAAGGCATTCTACGACATTCTTAAAGCATTAACAGTCAAATACGACTTTACATATCCTCATGATAAATTGGTTTATTTGGCTCAGCAGGTTAAAAAGGTTGTTGATTTTTGCTCAATAAGTTCGCAAAGCTTTGCAAGATGGTTTAATGCCAAGGCCAGGTTGGCCGTCCCTTTTAGTGCCCAGACCCAGCTGCGCCTCTTTGCATGTTCTTTCTCCAGGTCCTTGATCTTGCTGCTTGCCTGGTCAAAGTTTAGCCCGGCCATCTCATGAAGTGCCTGCATCAATTGCCCTTCGGCTTCCCTGTTGATTTGCGGCCAGGTGTCTTGGGGAATGGCAAAAAGGCCCTCCCCGCTGCTTTCTGGTTTGGCTTTTTCGAGAAGCTCTTCGATCTTCGGATAACGTTGAGGCGTCAGGCAATAATGATCCCATATCTTTTCCCATTCGTTGGACTTTTTCATTCCGAGCATCTCTGCTATGGAGACCACATTTTTCTCAACAGGCACAAAACCGTATTTTTTCTGGCAAATACTGGTGAAAACATGTTGCTTATCCGCCGACATTTCTTTGAGATACTCGCCTCCCTTGCACAACCATTCCAGGATGCTTTGTTCTTCATTCTTAAATAGCAGCTGATAGAGGAAATCTGCATCAACATAAGCGGGGTAGGTCAGTTTATGGTCTTCAAGCAGGGAGGGTAATGCTTTGATGCCTGCATCCTTGGTAATGTGATCGGTGGCCACATCAAGGCCCAGTCCTTCTTCCTTGTTTTGCAAAAACGCGTTCACCGTCCACTCTTTGCCGTTACGGTTCAGCCATAACGCCCCGTTGTATTGGTATTCCATTAACGGGGCAATTTTGGGATCAGCCTGGGATAAGTTCCTCAGGTCGCTTTTCCCTATGCCGGGAAGATATATGACCGGCACCAGTTTTGTATACCGAACTTGTCACCGAATCTGTCTTTTTAAGCTGCCCTTTCAGGGCGTTCGTGAGGGTGTTCCCCACATTTACCCAGGGCGTTGCCACTGGGCTGAATTAATTTGCCCTTTCAGGGCGTTCCGTTTTCCACCGTGATCCCCTCGAGCTTCCTCTTTAATTTTGCAATATGTTTGTCAACAGCCCGAGTGGATATGCCAACTCTCGTAGCCATTTCAGTAATTGTAATTCGAGGATCCATTTTAATTAATTCCAAAATCTTATGAGTGGTATCAACAGTTTCATTGCTTACTGCTTTTTCAACTACTGTTTCTGAGAAAGGAGATTGTTCGCCAACAAATTCCGGATGAGTAAAGGTTGAAAACTTGTCATTCCGCTTGTATGCCATTAATACCTTGTCAACGAAACTATCATAAATGGCATAACTGGCTTTGTTGTGCCAGTTGCAATATTTGGTCGCGAAGGAATAGAAGTTGATTTCCTTGTTATTCATCTTTGTTCTGATGTCATGGCCTGTGGCAATCTGATGATGAATGTCAGTCATTGTAGAATTTTCTAAATGTTGCACAACGGTATCGGGCTATGTGCCGTGCGGTCTTTAAATGGGATTACCTGTCTACCCAGAACCATAGTAACCTAATTGCAGATTTTATCTGTCTTGCACTTCTGCCCGCATGGTGAATATAGCCTCGGGTTATCGCTATGTGCTTTTAGCTTGTTTCGATGCTCAATTTCAAATGCTTGTTAAACCCGTCTCTAAATATTCGCATCAGGGTAGAAAGCCTTATGTCTGACGCATTGTTTTCAATTCTGGAAATATAGGTCTTTGTCGTGCCACACCTTTCAGCCAGCTCTTGCTGGGTCATGCCGCTTCCCTTCCGAAGTTCCTGCAGCATGACCCCGAGTTTAAATGCTTCAAAACCTTCCTCAAACCTTTCTCTTTCTGGAGTACCACGAACACCATACTGCTGTTCGATGTGATCAGCTAATGACGTCAGGTTTTTATTTTGTTTCTTTTTCATCGAAATATTGTTTTTTCAGTTTTTCTGCCAGAATAATTTCTTTTCTTGGCGTTTTCAGAGATTTTTTTTGAAACCCATTAACCACAATAATCAGTCTTCCTTCATCAAAAAAGCTGAAAGCCCTGAATATCTCACTGCCAACTTCAACTCTAATCTCATATATTCCTGTTGAGTCTGTTATGTGATTAAAGTATTTTTTAGGAACTCTTTCTATTACGGATATTAATTTCAGCGTCCAGTTAAACTTTAATTTCACTTCTGGCCTTAGTTCCTCAAAGAAATCAAGATAATATCTTTTGTAATAGAATACTTCCCGTACAACTTCATCATTATTCATATTTATGCAAAGTTACCTAATTAGCTAATATTTTCAAAGTATTTTAACACTTTATTTAATCGTCTTCCGTCTCTTCATGAACTGGATACTTACATGGAAAGCAAAGGCTTACGCTTCGTGCGCTATGCCGATGATTTCAGTATATACTGCAAATCAAAGCAAGAAGCACGCAAGCAAGGAAATGACATCTATCTGTTTCTGAAGAACAAGCTGAAATTACCCATCAATAAGCAGAAAAGTGGAATACGAAGACCCAAAGATTTTTCAATCCTGGGGTATGCGTTTGTACCCACTTATGAGAAAGGAGTAAAAGGTAAATACCAGCCTGTAGTTGAACCAAAGAGATGGAAAACGGAAAACTTAAATCTCTGGATGGCTGGCTTAGAAATCGAATCCGCTACTGTATATGGAGCGACTGGAAGAAGCCCGAACGTAAACGGAAAAACCTCATAAGGTTTGGAGTAAACAATGATGATGCCTATGCATGGCGTCGCAGTCGTAAAGGCGGATGGGCTATTGCCCAAAGCCCAATTCCGGGTACAACCGTTACGATAGAACGCCTGATTAAAAGGGGGTACGAACCCATGTTAGACCATTACACCAAAATCCATCCTAATTACAAAAGTTCAATTTTCCCCAGTGTTTAACGAACCGCCGTATACGTGGCCTCCCGCAGCTGCGGGATACGGTGATGTGAGAGGCCCTCCCCGTCAGTCTCAACTGGCGGGGCGGTCTACTCGATTGTGGGTATGTGCCTATTCTTCCGTTTCGATACCATTTACTGTCATCAGCAGAAAATCCAGACATTTCCCGTAATCCAGTTCATGATATTCAAGTCCAAGTTTCCTAATATTCTTGTAATAGTCTTTGATGTTCCTATAATAATTTTTCTCAAGTTGCACGGCGACTGCTATTTGACCAATTTTTTGAATTAAGAACCACTTTTCAAGTAATCTTGCGGTTCGTCCGTTACCGTCCTGAAAAGGATGGACTTTCACGAACACAAGATGAATTATAGCCGCATAATAAAAAATCTCATATGAGTCTAATTCCTTTGTTAGGAGAAGGTCAATGTCGTCAAAAAGCTTCTCAATTTCAGTCTTCACAATAGTTGGTTCTGCAGCAACATATTCCATCTTATCATCACTGTTAATCACAAACATTGGATTTGTCCGTATTAATCCCTGTTGACTGTCAGGTAGAATATTTGAAGTTATGATTGAATGTGCTTTCTGGACGTTTTTCAGGTTTATTTCATTTTCGTCAATGAAGTCGTAGGCGGCATATAAATCATCCGCTTTCCTTGTGTAGTCAGGCTTAAATTGAACACCCAAGAATTTATGTTTGAAAAAACTGTCAAATTCGATCTCTTCCCCTTCTATCCGAGATGAGTAAACCGATGAAACAGATTTATAAAACTGGAAATAGTCAACGGGCATGTCAAACTTTTTAATCTTATCCAATTTTTCAAGCGGCGATTCAGTAAGCGCTTCTCTGTATTGGTCAAGCAGTTCGGAAGTAAGTATTTTAAAATCCATTTTATGTCGTTTTCCCCAAAGATAGTTTTTTAAATGCAGTTTCAATCAATCAAACTTGCGTTTGTTTTATTAGAAAAAATAAGTTTAACTTTGAAGCACAAATCTAACCCAAAACAAGTTGTACACTTTACTCCGGAATCAGGTGTACACTATCACCGGAATATTCATTATGTGCATAAGTTCCTCCATATCTGCCAGATTTTGAGATTATTCCGATAGAATTTGTTGCTTCAATCCATTTTTTTGGAGTTAGAGTAAAACTATTTGAACCTGATTCATTTCTAAAGGCATCATAATCATTCATGATGACCAACCATGCAACATGTTGACCAGGGGTCCTGACTTCCGCTATAGCTCAGCCAACTGACCTTTGGTTTTTGCCGGCTTCATCCACGCAGCCCAAGTGCTGCGCCTACCGCTATGCCCTGATAGAATGAAGGGTGGCCGGCCAAGTCCGGCCACATACTGGGGGGAAGGCCAGCCATCGTGTATGACCAAAGCCCTGATATGTTGTCTGCATATTATGATGCGGCAGTAATTATTGACTCCGTGGTTTCATGCCCGGTAAACTCCCCAGAAACAGAAGTAGGCGCAGCACTTGGGCTGCGTAGACAAAACACGAACAAAGGAAAGTTGCAATGATCATTATGGCATAAAAACCTGTATCAGATATTTGCAAAGGTGTTCCGTTGCGGATGGTAAGATAATCACTCATGACGACCAACCAATGCAACATGTTGACCGGGATGATCCCTTGCTGATCGTATGCGATACGGCCAATGGGCAGATGAAAACATGTAAGAGTTGGAGTAGAGTGATTGGGCTATTCGTCCAGAGTCAGATTTTGCGGCAATAGTTCTTCCAGGCGGGAGACCTTGTGCTCAGGGATTATCTCCAGGACTTTTTTCATCCATTGCCAGGGGGTTACATTGTGCATCTTGCAGATGCCAAAGAAGGTGTAGAACATGGCCGCTCTTTTTGCTCCTTCGTGTGAGCCGGCAAACAGGTAATTCTTTCTGCCGAGTGCGTTGGGGCGGATGGCGTTTTCCACCAGGTTGTTGTCAATCTCAAGCGATCCGTCATACAGATAGTTGAGCAGCATGTCCCAGCTTCTGTATAAGGGTCATTACCTGGGATGCGTTCTCCCGATCATAATCCAGCGCTTATTCAAAACCACGCCGAGCATGGGCCATGCAACTCAAAAGGGTGATGTCCTTTTGCTTGCCAAACCACTCATACACACCATAACCATCTGTCTGAAGATAACCTTTGAAGTTTTTGAGTAACTGCCGGGGCCCGTCTGCACCCCGGCCCGGCCGATAATCGAAGAACACGGCACCGAGTAACGGAGCATTATAAACCCAGTAATATCCCTGATGGGTTTTCCCTTTTTTGTTTCGGTCTAAAACCCGGATGGGCGTTTCATCAACCTGTGTGTAACCCTGGTTGAGTATTTTGTATTTGATGTGTTCATACAAAGGAGACAACAACCTGCTTACCTGTGTCATCCAGCCATCAATGGTGGATGCCGAAAGAGAGATCTGGTCTTGCTTAAACCGCTGGATCTGGCGATAAACCGGCATGTGATAGACAAACTTCTCAACAGCAATATGTGCAAGCAAACCGGCCGTGGCAATACCTTTTTCAATAGGGAAAGTTGGTAACTGGCCAATTAGAATACGTTGGGGGCTGTCTTCTTCTTGCTCCTGTTGTTGCTTGTCTTGCTCGGGGGCAACATATTTGTAACGAATATAGCGCAATATGGTCAGTTTGGCAGGAGTCAGATCAAGCTTATCCGTAACTTCTGTGCCAATACATTTCATGCCCTGGGTGTCTTCCTCGGGCTGTATTTCGATTTCTTCTACCGGCAGGTGGTCAGGCAGTTTGGTACGTCCCGGGTGGGATTTGGTATATTTTCTGCGTGTGTATTCAATTTTTTCGGTGGCCTGCTCCTGGGGTTGTGGTGAATCCTCTTCCGTATCAAAGGGAAGCACCATCTGGTTTACTGCTTGATTGCTGATAAAACGTTCACGCTTGCTGCCATAGATCAGCCGCTTTAATTGCTCGATCTGAAAGCTCATAAGGCCATTTTGCTGCTTAAGATCAAGGTTTTCGTTCTCAAGCTTCTTTTGCTCAGATGCTATGTGCCTGCGCCAGGCTTCAAGATTGGCTTTTTCAGCTTCAAGCCTGGCATTCTCGGCCTTTAGGCTGGTCTTTTCATTGTTAAGGGTTTCAACGCTGGTGTGCAAGCTGGTATATGTGCGCTCAAGGGCTGTGTGCAAACCCTGCTCTAAACGCTTGTAATAAATCACAAATCCGCCCTGGTCCCATACCAGTAGTTTGATATGTGTGCGGGCCCGGTTGATAAAGATATACACATCCCCGGACTGCGGGTTTGCCTTCAGATGGTTGATTACAAGACCGCATAACCCGTCAAAGCCTTTGCGCATGTCTGCCGGCTGGCCATACAGATAAAACTGAACCCTCCCGTTAAAACCGTACAACATCCCGGGTGGCTTTATCAGTAAACACGCAAAACAAGTCCACCATCAAGGATCAGCTCGATGCGGGGCGTGCCTGTGCTGGCATGGGCTGATAATGCCGTGGTAAGATCAATTGGGATAAATCCATTGTTTTGGTGCTGCCGTTGCCGGTATCGTTTAACCCAATAAGTGAAAGTGTGATATTTAATCTGGTGGTCCTTTGCAAATTGCTTTTGGCTTAATCCGCTCTCTGCCCATTGCTCAACCAGAGATAGCATCTGTGCTGATCTTTCTTCTTTTTCCATCGCGTGTTTTTGACCACAAAGCTAAGGCCAATGGTCAGGCCAGACAAGATGTAGTTGGTCGGATGCATACTCCTGCGCTGGGTGAATTAAAGTATTTATAACCTTCCTGAGCTTTGTCTAAAACTGCTTTCCCTTGACCTAACATTAATTTCCTGAGTGATTGTAAGCGGAAAGAAGCAATCACAAATAAAAGTGCAATAAAAATCCCAGCGGTTTGGATGATAATCCCTAATTCAGCATTAATAGTTTCCATTTTAGTCAATGGTTTTAATGTATAGTGTATTGGTGCTAAGCGTCTTTCGTTTAAAACATCCAAAGGCTTACATTATTAGAATTTAGTCGGATATGTGACCCCATATAGGGGCGGATAATTTTGTAAGACCTAAAAGACAAAACACAGAACAGCCTCAAATAGTAATATTTCACTCCACCAGCGCCTTCAGTAAGCAGTCCTTCAAATCCGTGTAATACTGAATGTTAATCTTGGCTATCATCTCATCGGAGAGGTCGTTGAGCTGTTTGCGGGCATTAACCGGAATAAGCAGTGTTTTGGCGCCTTTTTCGATGGCCAGCTCAGCCAGGTTCACTGCATTATATACCATGTCAAGAGAGCCACCAAGGTTAAGAGAACCCACGATTGCCAGCCCCCCTTTGATGTGTTTTTCGATCAGGGAGCTGCATAGGGCTACCAGGACAGGCATACCGAGGCCCTCTCCGCTTTTGGCAGTATCAAATGACCGAAGCTGAATGGAAAACTCATTGGCACGAGGATCCCGGTCGCCCACAAGCTCCTTGTATTTGCTATAAAGGTTTTGTTCGGCGTACCTTACGCTCTCAGTAAATGGCTTTGGAGTGGGCCGGTTGATGACCTTCACACCGCTGCCAGGGCCCGAGCTTACTTCAATCTTATAGAGTCCTGCGTGCTCTTCCATGCCTCCCGCACCTAAAGCCCACACCTGGCCAGGCGGCAACGGGTCTTCCGTGATGGTATGCTCGCTGTGAAGTTCAGGGGTGTGGATAAAGGTTTCTACCCCTTCTTCACCGATGCGGTAGCTGAATTGGGTGTTGCGAAACTCTGCAGAACCAATTTTTTTCTGCTGCTCTTTTACCCGGCGACGATATTCCAAAGCTACCTTGACCGCCCACTCAAGCAGTTCATCCGAAACTTCTGCTTCCGGATTGGGCTGCATCAGTTTGATCAGGCCGTTAATAGTCTTTTGGACTGCTGAGGTGTCGCGTCCGCTCAATGCTCCTCCAAAGTCCACCCGGGGAAGGATTTTTGTCAGATGAGAATAGCTTCGCTGCCTTGACCAGCATTCAGCTAAAAAGTCGCTGACCAGTCCGAAATGATCTGTGAAATAGCGCTTGTCCAGTTTGGGGAAGTCCCAGCCCGGCACATAGGCATGTATCCTGTCCATGAATGCAGTGTCATCGCGCATCTCCGGGGGCATCGGTCCAAACAAATGGCTGATACGCTGCTGGTGTTCTACATCCACATCGAAATTACCCACCATAACCACGCCGCCATCGGCCCGGATTGGCTCCTTGCCGCGACTGAACTCGCCACTTTCCATATACCCCTTCATGATGTTAACCCCGTCTTTCTGGTCGAATGAAATGCCGGATACTTCATCAAAGCAAACCACATCGTATTTGCAAACAAGGCCCCTGGCTCCATT
>PWDX01000131.1 GCA_003553245.1 Phycisphaerae bacterium | reverse complement strand
GGCTTAAAAGCCCGAAATTACTTCAAAATCACTTTTTTGCTGAAAAATTCATCGCTACAACAAGTTAAAATCATTAACTCTGCTCATGTTGCTAAAACTCAATCATTTTGCAGAAGCCTTGTCAGAATAAAGGATTTTCACAGCAGAGCCTTATTTTTCACCGATTAGGCTCGGTGAGTGTTACCAGCCCTTCCGTTTGATATATTTAATTTTAGGACAAGTCCGAAAGCAGTGCCTTTCTACCTTTACCTCTCCGCGGGGGGTTTGTAATTCTGGAAAATCTTTTGGAGTCTTGTCGTTGGAGGAGTTTATTGATAAATTACATCCAATGACAGCTGAAAAGGAAATATATCTGATAAGACACGCCGAAAGCCATGCTAATGTGGGGGTTAAAACGGCTGATCCTGCCGGGGTTCGACTTACAAAGCAGGGACATCAGCAGGCAGTGAGATTGGCTGAGAACTTTGAACACAAACCCGATTTGATCATTACCTCGCCATACATCAGAACTTTGCAAACAGCTCAGCCGTTGTTGAAAAAATACCCATCAGTTCAGCATGAGCAATGGCCGGTGTATGAGTTTACATATCTGTGCCCGAAGCGATGCGATAATACCACCATGGAACAAAGAATACCCTGGGCTACTGAGTACTGGCAAAAATGCGATCCTCACTATCAGGACGGCGATGGCTCAGAATCCTTTGGGCTTTTTGTTAAAAGGGCTACAAAGACGCTGGAAAAGCTGCACCAGATAGAGCACAAACGAATTGTAATATTCAGCCATATGCTATTTATCAGCAGCCTGAACTGGTTAAAACAGAAAGCTCCCAACTATGCCATGACTCCGGAAGCTATGCTGGATTTCAGGGAGTATCTATTCGAAAACTCCGTGGGCAACTGTCAGATAATCTATTATCAACTTTAGTGGTTGGTTCAAATCATAACCGCACTGCAAGGAAGTTGATTAGAGTAGTTTTTTGGCGATTTTTTCAGGAAGGATTCGGGTGAGGGTTTTTACAACATTGAGAAATCTGATTTGCCTTGCGATAGTTTTGACCTGTGGGTCATCAGACGCAAGTGAGGCGGCTCGGTTGATGGTCTGGACGGCCTGGGGGATTCGGCCTGTTTCTACGAGGATTACGGCTAAGTCTCTAAGCGTTTCTATGTGGTCCGGCTGCAACTCGAGTGTATGGTTGAAGAATTCCTCGGCATTTTCGTATCGCTGTTTCAGGGCACTTACCAGGCCGAGATAGTAATTGGCCTGTGCGTTACTGTCATCTATATCAACGGCCTGCAGCAGGCAGTTGATAGCGGATTCGTAATCTTCCAACTCAAGGAACATCGATGCCATCGAGACGAGTATGGCGGCATCTTCGGGGCAGGCTTTGAGTTCGGCCAGCAGATAGCTTTTTGCCTGACGTTTATTTGCCTGAAACATCGCCCTTTGTGCAAGCCTATAGGACGGGCCGAGTATTTGTTCATCCTGAGCGATTGCTTTTTTGTAAAAGAGTTCTGCTTTTTCCGGCTGGTTATTGTTGAGTGAGATTTCACCGAGATAGAACATAGCCTGGGCACATTGAGGGTCCATCTCTAAGGCTCTGTTGAATTTTTCAGCGGCCTGCTCTATTTTTCCCGCTTCAAGAAGCAACAGTCCGAAATCTATTATTACTTCGACATCACCCGGATTTTCTCGCAATTCCTGAAGAAAATATTTCTGGGCAGTTACCTTGTCGCCATCGGCCCATGAGGCCTGAGCTATTCGATAGTTTATTCGAGGATGCGTCGGCTCGAGTTCGGCGGTCTTTAGCCAGCAGTTAGCGGCCTTTTTATATTCAGATCTGACAAAGAGACTATTGCCTATGTTGTAAAAACACAGCGGGCAGTCCTGATCTATATGCTGGGCGGTGTAAAACATTTCCTCGGCTTTGTCGTGCAGACCCATTTCGGTGTATGTGATGATACGATTACAATAGGAGGGTTCGAAATCGGGGTCGATTGACTGGATATATTCGAATACTTTGATAGCTCGGTCATACTGGCCTGCCCTTGTGTAATCAACTGCCAGGCAGTTTAGTATTTCGGTATCCTGCGGTGATATTTCGATAGCGGTTTCGTATTCGGCGATTGCTTCATCGAACTTTCCCATCCCGTCAAGTAAGAGTCCCTTGTTGAAATGCCATGCGGCATTTGCAGGGTTTATCTGTATGGCTGATTCTATTTCCATCAGCGCTAAGGCTGTTTTGCCGTCTTCGTAAAGCTTATAGGCAAGTCTGGCTTTTCTTTCAGCCTCTTCGTAAGGACCATATGAAATACCGTCATCAAATTGCATATTTTACACCTTAATCCAACCCGGTTTCGAGGGTATTCGAGAAAAGAATTCTTATCGAAAATACCTTTACCGAGTCTTATCGGCTGCCGGACAAGCCGGTTAAAGTAAAATTGAGGCAAGTTTTGATGTTTTTCCTTATTAAGCGGGTAAATTTCATTATTTGATGTAAGATGCTATTTTATATAGAGTTAGGGCTTGCAGTTAAGCGGGTGTTTTTTTAGTATTTTGGTCTGATTGGTGTTTTTCTGGAAAGGCAGGCCTGTTGGTCTTATAATATGACGGCGCAGGACGGCCCAAAAATAGAAAAGACATTTGGAGAACGGATATGGTTGGCGAAATTAAAGGACAGATAACTGCCGGTAAAGGCAAGTACGCAATTGTTGTAAGTCGATTTAATGAGTTCATAACATCAAAACTGCTCGGCGGAGCGATTGACTGTTTGCAGCGACACGGAGCTTCGGACGAGCAGATACAGCTGGTGTGGGTTCCGGGCACTTGTGAGATAACAATCGCGGCTAAGAAACTCGCCGATAGCGGGAAATATGCGGCTGTGCTTTGTCTGGGTGCGGTTATTCGGGGACAGACGAGCCATTATGATTATGTCTGCCAGCAGGTGACGCGGGGTATCGCACAGATAAATTATGAGGGGAAGACTCCGGCGGTTTTCGGTGTGCTGACCTGTGAAACGATTGAACAGGCGGTCGAACGAGCAGGGACCAAGCGAGGAAATGCCGGATCTGATGCGGCTATGACCGCAATGGAAATCGCCGATGTTATTGGGCAGCTTTAGAACTTGATTTGCAAAATACAACGCTCTTTTACTTACTTTAGGATTAGCAGGTGGACAAAAGAAGACGAGCCAGGGAACTTGCCGTGCAGGCACTTTATCAACTGGATATTCAGGGCGATGATTTACTGACAGAGATTGCAAAGTTTTTTTACGAGCATGACCGTGATGAACAGACTCGCCAGCTTGCCTATCGCTGGACGCTCGGAACATGGGAAAATCGAGAATATTGCGATGAAATGATTCAGTCATGTTTGAAAAAGTGGAGGCTGAACAGGCTTGCGACGGTTGACAGAGGCATTCTCAGGCTCGGGGTTTATCAGTTGAAATTCTGTGATGATATTCCCGGCAGGGTCGTGATAAACGAGGCTATCGAAATTGCGAAAAAGTTCAGTACAGAGGCTTCTCCAAGCTTTGTAAACGGACTGCTCGATGCGGTCAGGAAGAAAGACAGTCCGCTTGATGGGCAGGAATAGGCGTTTCTTCTCGCTAACAGGGATGTTTGATTTATGAAAAAAATCGCGGTGCTGAATCAAAAAGGCGGTGTAGGAAAGACAACAACGGTTGCTAATACTGCTGCCGCCCTTGCTCAGGCAGGGCTTAGAGTAATGGCTATCGATCTCGACCCGCAGTCGCATCTGACTATCAGTTTCGGACTCAATCCAGAAACAATAGAAGCGGGCTCTTATCGTGTGCTTTGCCAAGACAGCGATATTGAATCTCAATTAGCCCGTGTCCGTGAGAATTTATGGCTGATGCCGGCCAACATTAACCTTGTCGGAGCGGAGTCGGAGTTAGTCAGTGTTGTCGGGCGTGAGACTATTCTTCGTGACGGCCTTGCATCGGTCGAGGATAAGTTCGATTATCTGATACTCGATTGTGCTCCGTCGCTGGGTTTGCTGACGCTTAACGCTCTGGCCGCGGTTGATGAGATACTGATTCCGCTTCAGCCGCATTTTCTGGCATTGCAGGGTTTCGGCAAATTATTACAAACGGTCCAGTTGGTAAACCAGCGCATAAATCCAAAGCTTCGAGTGCGCGGCGTGCTGCTTTGTATGTTTGACAGCAGGGCCTCACTGCCCAACGAAGTCAAGGCCGACATCGAGCAATTCCTCCAAAGCGCCCGCGGCACAAAACAGGCTTGGAGTCAGGCAGAGATAATACCGGTGCATATCCGTCGAAATATCAAGCTTGCCGAAGCACCAAGTTATGGAAAAACGATTTTTGAGTATGAACCAAACTGTCACGGCGCAGAAGACTATCGAGCTGTGGCAGAGTATATCCGCGGCAAATCATTTAATGACGAAACACCACCGGAACCGACCCAGGCCGAAAACAATCATTCCGAGGCTCAGCACAACCAAAAGTGGTAAACAAAATCAATGATTTGATTTAGGCTCTATCTATAAGTTGTGCCGGATTTTCGAGTAGTTTTTTTATTGTTGTCAGGAATTTCGCGGCGTAGGGGGATGGAACAATTCTCGCATCAGCAGCCAGTGACAGAGCTACAAATTTTCTGCTTTGGATGTCACCGTTTACGACAGCGGCATCCGCGGCAGCATTACCCATTGATAGTATGGTAGAGGCAGAGGGCGGAATGATTGCGTAGAAGCTGTCAATACCATATGCCCCGAGATTGCTCAAGGCTATGTTAGGTTGGCGAAGTTCATCGAGAGTCAGATGATGGCTTCGGGCTTTTTCAGTGAGCGATTTTTCTTTCTCGGCGATTTGGGCAAGGGTGATATTTTGAGGATTTTGTATCATCGGAACCATCAGGCCTTCAGCGGAGTTGACGGCAAAGCCGACATCTATGGTTTGAGGAATCCTGACCGATCCTCCATTCATAGCGGCAAGGGTCAGCGGCATTTGCTTTGCGGCACGGGCAAGAGCAAGAATGTAGAAAGCGTTGGAAGTTACTCTGACGCCCTGCTGTCTTTTTAGTCGCCTTCGCGATGCCATAAGCTCGGTCACATCGGCGCATGCTTCGAGATATATGGAGGGTTTGTTAAGCTTCGAGTCGAGCATCCGCTCGGCGATTAGCTTTTGTATATTTGTGCGTTTTATTTGTTTTTTGGTTGTCTGCACAATGGCTCCGTTTGGAAATTTGTAGTACGCAAAACAAATAGTAACGAGGTTTTGTGAATTTGCAAGCATGCTCCGGTCAGAGATCCCTGCGGAGCGAGTCTTTGCCGAAACGGCGGCGGATATTGTCTATAGCTTCATCGAGCTTTGATTGATTGCGATCAGGTGTCTGTTCAAAAAGCATAAGCTGGCGGGGGACTTTTTTAGTAAGGCCGCTTGCCTCGAAACCGATAAGGCGAAGTGCACCAAAAGCCTCGGCTTTCCACTTTTCAAAGGCCGCCAGTGCTGCTTCACATAGTATAGAGGTAGTATTCGTTGGCTGCGGCAGGGTCTTGCTCCTGGTGAGAGTTTTAAAGTTAGCATAGCGCAGCTTGATCGAGACGGTTGCGGCCTTGAGGTCATCTTTGCGGAGCCTGACAGCCACTTCTTCAACTTGCTGCCTCAGCGTTTTGAGCAGAACATCCACATCGTCAATATCCTCACCAAAAGTATACTCGCCGGAGACGCTTTTGGCGGGCCGATGGGGTTCTACTGCTCGCTCGTCAACACCCCGGGCAAGTTCGGCCAGCGTTTGTGCTGCTGATTCACCAAGCAACTGAACGAGGTGACTTCGATCAGTTTGACGAAGTTGTTTTATTGTGCGGATGCCGAATTTTTCGAGTTTTCTCTGAGTAACTTTTCCTACCCCCCAAAGTTTACCTACACCCAGCGAGTCAAGAATTTGCTTTTTATTCTGTTCGGTAACGACAACAAAACCGTCCGGCTTTTCAAGGTCAGAAGCCAGCTTAGCAAGGAACTTGTTAGGCGCTATACCCACCGAAGCTGTGAGGAGTGTGGCCTGTTTTATATCGGCTTTGATTTGCCTGCCAATTTTTTCGGCAGAGCCAAATAAGTTCACCGAGCCTGTAACATCCAGAAAGGCCTCGTCGAGAGAAATTGGCTCTATTTCAGGCGTATATCGGGCAAATATTTCGCGTATCTGCTTTGAAACACGGCTGTATTTGTTCATATCCACAGGCAACACTACCGCATCGGGACAAAGACGCAGAGCCTTCGACATTGGCATAGCACTGTGTACGCCGAACCGGCGAGCCATGTAGCTTGCGGCACTGACAACGCCCCGTTTTTGAGCAGAACCTCCCACCACAACCGGCTTGTCTTTTAGCTTTGGGTTATCCCGCTGTTCAACCGAGGCATAAAAGGCGTCCATATCAATATGAATAATGCTTCGTTGTGTGGCCATATTTTTGGGGCTTACCGGACGGCAGATGTTTTCTTGTCTTCATATTTCTTTGGCCAGAACAGCCTTACCAGAAGATTGGCTGTTAATGCCACGAGCGCACCAAGCACAAGGCAACCTGCCCATAGTGTTGTCGACTGTACGAGGAAGCTGTTAAACCTTGCTCCAAAAGGCTGCAGGAAGATCAAATCCTCTATCCACGGAGTGAATACAATGCGTCTTCCTACCTTCCATCCGGCGTAGTATATCGCTCCGGCCGTGAACGGGTTTGTTACCCAGCAGGCTAACAAGGCTATTGGCAGGTTTACGCGAAAATACAGGGCGCCCAAAGTTGCCATAATCATCTGGAAAGGTATAGTCGGAGAGAACGCTATGAAAAGTCCGAGCGATAATCCGCCAGCCAGGGATTCTCTGGTAAGATGCCACAGGTCGTGGGCGAAGATACCTTTGCCGAAAAGCCTGTATATGAATGTTTTTTTTAACTGCCTCCTTGTCGGAAGCCATGATAGCAATTTCTTCTTCATTTGATCAGTGTCCGTCCATGAAGCCGGTAGGATATTACAAAATCGTTTCTATTATGTAACATCTGGAGACTTTTCCAAAATGTATTTTGCTTCGCTGCGAAATTATTATTTGCGTTTGTTTTTTGCAGTATTAGAATGTCAGTATGGTCAGAAGCAATCGTTGGTTTTAGCGGTTGCCGTGAGGTGAACATATATTTGGGAGGAAAAACTATGAAACGCACATTTATTACAATTGTTCTCGGACTTGCGGTTATGTTGTCCCTACCCGTGGCAAACACCTCAGCCGAGCAGGTAATCGAAAGCAGAATCGGCACGGAGTACCATAATATTCGAATAGTCCAAATCGTTGACGGTCTTGAACATCCGTGGGCAATCGACTTTTTACCCGATGGCAGGTTTATCGTTACCGAACGCCCCGGCCGACTTAACATCATTGAAAACGGTCAAAAAACGCAAATCACAAATCTGCCTGAGATAGTTAATATAAGCCAGGGCGGACTGCTCGATGTCGCAATACACCCCGATTATGAACAAAACGGCTGGATTTATATAAGCTACTCCAGCGGCAGTTCGGATGAAACCGCCACCACTGTCAGCCGTGGCCGGATTAAAGGTAATCGGTTTGTTGATGTAGAGCAAATCTTCATCCAGAACCGACACAGCAGCCCGGGCAGGCACTATGGCTCGCGTCTTGCCTTTACAGAGGATAATAAACTGCTGATAAGCATCGGAGACCGTGGAGTCGAGCCGGAACGGGCTCAGGATCTGAACGACCACGCCGGCAGCATCCTGCGCGTCAACGACGATGGCTCGATACCACTGGATAACCCTTTCGTTGATGATCCGAACGCACTGGACGAAATTTATAGCTATGGCAACAGAAACATACAGGGTCTGACCGTCCACCCCGAAACCGGACAGATATGGGCAAGTGAGCACGGACCAAGAGGCGGCGACCAGCTGAACCTGATTCTGCCAGGCGCCAATTACGGCTGGCCCGATGTAACAACAGGCCAGGAGTACGGGACAGAGCAGCCTTTCGGACAGGCACGCTCAGCGCCAAGCGTAGAAGACCCGGTTGTAGACTGGCATATTACAATCGCACCGTCCGGACTGGCAATTGTTAAGGGAGAGCATTTCCCGAACTGGCGAGGCAACTTTCTGGCCGGCGGCCTGGCCTCACAGCAGATAAGAAGAATAGTTATGAGAAATAATACCGCTGTGCATCAGGAAGAACTCCTGCGGGAAGTATTAGGCCGTATAAGAGATGTCAGAGTCGCGGATGACGGCTATATATATGTGATTAACGACCACTCCGAAGCGGGGCTTTTCCGCATAGAACCGGCTGATTAGAGACTTCAGGGAAGACATCATAGGCTTGAAAATGGGCGATACAGGACTTGAACCTGTGGCCTCACGGGTGTGATCCGTGCGCTCTAGCCAACTGAGCTAATCGCCCTTATGGTGGTATTAAAACCTGAACGCGGGGTGTTTGTCAACTTTTTCCTTCTCAGGCAAAGCTGTTTTCTCGCAAATGTTTGCCCAGATATATTCTGTATCTGTAAAACAGCTATTATTCGTGCCGCAAGGCGATAATGGGATCGACCTTAGCTGCATTGGCGGCGGGATAAATTCCAAATACAATTCCTATGCCTACACTAATAATAAGCGGCAATATAATGCTCAAAGACGTTATCACTGTAGGCATTTCGAATATGTATGTGATTACCTGAGGTATTGATATCCCGACAATAATACCTATAAAGCCGCCAAATGTTGACAATACAACAGTTTCTATTAAAAATTGAACGATTATCTGCTTTCTTTTAGCGCCTATCGCCCTCCTTACCCCTATTTCGCGGGTTCTTTCAGTAACGGAGGCAAGCATAATGTTCATAATTCCTATTCCGCCTACAAGCAGCGAGATACCGGCGATTGAACCGAGGACAATGTTAAATGTTCGCTTTGTAGCTTCTGCCTGCTCAAGAAGCGCCAAGGGGACGCTTAGAGAATAATCTCCGCGAGGGTGGAATAGTTCAAGCATTCTTTCAATACCCTCTGCGGTCGCGCGAACATTATCTGTGTCGTTTACCTGTGCGATAATTTGGTGCAATTCTACCATTTCCCTTGTAAAACTGCCGTCAGAAATCTGGGTAAAAGTATCACCAAAATACTCTCTGGCAGTGTTGAGTGGTATGTATGCGTCTATGTGTTGGTCGGGCACCTGCATGCCCTGAGCCTGGCCCGCTTCGCTTTTTATGATACCGATCACCTCGAAATTGTCCGAGCCTATTCGAACAGTCTGACCAATACTATGCCGTGTTGCCAGCAGTCTTCTTGCCCCGTGTTCTGTGAGAACAGCGACAGGCGCATAGGCTGAGTTGTCCCTGGCGGCCAATACTCTTCCTGCTACGATTTCGCGAGGCACAAGCTC
>PWDX01000125.1 GCA_003553245.1 Phycisphaerae bacterium | reverse complement strand
GTCGAATCCTGCCGGGTCGGCGATTGCGATTTCGCTGAGCATCTTGCGGTTAAGCTCAATGCCGGCCTTTTTCAATCCATTGATAAACTCACTGTATCGCAGCCCTCTTTGTTTGCACGCAGCCGAAATACGGGTTATCCACAGTGAGCGGAAATCTCTTTTGCGAAGCTTGCGGTCGATACGCGCGTTGACAAGCGCTCTTACGGTCGCTTCCTTGGCGAGTCGATATTGACTTGATCTTTGTCCTCTATAGCCTCTTGCGGCCTTGAGGACACGTTTTTTCTGCTGCCTGCGGGCAGCGCCTTTTCTTGCTCTTGGCATGGTCAGCTTTCCTTTTACTAAAATGTTAACATATATCCCGCTGGCGGCAGCTGAATGGCCGAGAAGCAGGGATCGCGCAAATCAGCGCTGTTTATCTAACCGTGGTACATTCTCATCTTTTTGCCGATTAAACCTTCAACGATGCCTGGAGTATTGATTCTGCGTCGCTGCTTGGCGCTTTTGCTGCTCATAAGATGGCCTGCGCCGGCGTTTTTGGTATGTTTTACCTTGCCCTTGGCGGTAACTCTCACCCTTTTGCGGATGCCTTTATGCGACTTCATTTTATTGCTCATATACAATTTCCTTTATTTACGAATACGACCGTTTTGTCTCGAACATTGAATAAACCTATAATTTACACTGTATATTAGTCTCGGTCAAGCAGTTTGTCCGAAAATTTGGGCTTTTTTAGGGGTCAGGGCTTCAAAATCTGCTGTAAAATCATTAACTTTGCGAAAAAAATCTTGCTATATCCGCACCGAGCTATTATACTTCATATTTTAATCAGTCTGCGAGCAAAGGCTTGCAGCCTAAGTGAATAGAATATTTGAAGTTTGAATTGGAAGGATTGTTACTATATGCTCAAAGTCAAAGCACGCTCCGGCGAATCAGTACAACAGATGATCAGACGCTTTAAGAAGCTCTGCGAAAAAGAAGGCCTTATCCGAGATATGAAAAGAAACACTTTTTATGAAAAGCCTTCAGAAAAGAATCGCCGGCGCATGCGCAAAGCCCGCCGCGTCATCAGATAGACTATTCCAATTCAATACCAGTTAAGATACCAGTATCGGGCAGACACAGCGTTTGCCCGATTTTTAATGCGCTAAAATAATCAACAGCCACTGCCGCAGTGAGTTTGCTTCGCCGGAACAATGGCGGTTGCTATTCGTAATGATTTTGGTACAATAGATACAGTAGTTAGTTCTTTTGGCAAGTTAAGAGGGGGCGAATGGTATCGACCGGATGCAGGATGGTCAGGTTGCATGTCCAGGATGTCGGTTGGCCTGGTTAATCATCCGACAACTAAAGTTTAATTGGCAACTCACAGTTGCGTATGGCTGCGTAAATAACGCAGCCCGTCCGCCGGATCTGTGCTCGTGGGTCTGGTAAGGATGTCAGAAAACGAGCTGGCTTTGCCGGTTGTTCGGGCCGGTAAAGCGAGATCAATCCCGAAATAGCCGATTCGAGAGCCTGTTGCCCGGCGCTCGATGAGGCGAAATTTCAAAAGAGCGACTAAACATGTAGACGCCTGGTCTGAACCATCTCGGCACGGGGGTTCGAATCCCCCCGCCTCCAGTATGACTCAAATATAAAACCTCAGCTATCGTCAATGTCGTGAAGGTGCTGGTAGGTGTTTTCTTCATCGAGTTGTCGCAGGAAATTTTCGCTACGCTGGCCACCGATTTCTTTGATAAGTTCGTAAAGCGGCGTTTTGTAGTCGTTAAACTCGTTGGCTGCATTGTAGTGCCAGGATTCGATGAGGTATTTTACCGCTGGCACCCCGATCTCCAGCAGGGCGTTATGAGCTTTGTCAAAGATGTGTTCGTCTCGGGACAATAAACAATCGACGATATATCGGATTTGCCGAGGAGATTTTTGTTGTTTTTCCCTTATTTTTTCGATTTTCCTGATTTTTATACTTCTCCATCGATATGGAAAGAGTTGACGAAAAGCAAACTCCTCTATCGGCAATAATATCAGCAATATTACGGCGGCGATGACGCCGATGCCGATTATTTTTGCAATGCCCAAAGCGATATTTCTGATATTTCGCAGTGCATAGTGGCGAGGGCTTATTGCGGCCAGGGCATCGAGTGCATTGAGTGAGCCGTTTTCAAAGCCGGTAACAGGGTTGGCTGTTTCCTGCAAAATCTGGAGTATGTCCGTGCCGGATAGCTCAGGTCTTATCTGTAGCAACGCGGCAGCTACTCCGGCAACCCTCGGGGCGGAGAATGATGTGCCGTGAATATCTACGGTCCGAGAGTATCTCTCAAGGCCTGTGTCCGATGTTCGGACGGCGAATTGTGTGCTTCGGTAAGTACCCTCGGCAAAAATATCGATATTTCCATAGTTTGAGTAGCTTTGTCGTAGTCCCCGGGCCGCTGCACCTACCGAAATTACACCGGGAAAGGCTGCCGGATAAGATGATTCGGGCAAGCCGTCATTGCCTGCAGCAGCGATTACGACGGCGCCGCTGTCTATTATTTCCCGAATCAGCCGCCGTTCTTCATCGGTGGCAGTGGTCATGCCGAGGCTTATGTTGACCACCGCGCTGGAGATATTGCTTTCGTCAAGGTATTTCACTGTTCGACGAAGCGCAATAAGGTAGCGATAGCGGTCGATATTGCCTTCAGCGTCATCAACATTATAAAGATAAAGGCGGCGGGGCTTGCAATTTGCCCGAAGAATTTCCGTTACGATGCGTCCATGACTAAAATCCTCAAAAAGGTCGATAATCTTACGCTGGCGGCTGGTTGTGCTCTCAGCAGAGTCAATAATGAAGACGGTTACATCGGCGTATGGCTTGTCCGAGGGGATGAGCCGGGAAGCAGCAAATAGCAGGATTCCAAGTGTCAGCGGTATAAGCAATTTTCGCAATTTTGGACGGTAAAGTATCGATCGCATATTTATCATTGCTCTATCTAGTCAAACTCACTTTTTATTATTTGACCTATGGCGTGGTTTTCTGTGTTTTCAGTGATTACGACTGGAACAATTTGCCCTTTCTCAATGCCGCTGTCTTTGATAGCTACCTCAAAATATCGCTCAGTTCTGCCCTTAAACAGAGTTTTTGTCTGCTCAATCAGCACATGTGCTTTTTTGCCTATAAATCTTTCTCGAAATCTGCTTTGTAATTGTCGATCCAGCAGGCCAAGCTCCTCGGCTCGCCGCCGAATAATCCGCGAATCCACCTTGTCTTTCATTTTCGAAGCAGCAGTCCCTTTTCTGGGTGAGAAGGGGAAAATATGCATTTTAGCGAAATTAACTATTCTCGCTATTTTAACTGTTTGTTCAAAGTCCTCGTCTGTTTCGCCAGGGAAACCTACGATTAAATCCGTAGTAATAGCGGGGCTTTCTAAGGCTTGACGGGCATGGCTGACTTTTTTGAGAAATTCATTTACTTCATACCGTCGGCACATACGCCGAAGAATACTGTCTGAGCCGGATTGAAGTGATAAATGCAGATGCGGCATAATGTTATGGTGTTTTGCCATTACATCGAGCAGTTGATCGGTAACATCGGCAGGCTCGAGCGAGCTGAGCCGGATTCTCCTAAGTCCTTTTATTTGAGCAAGTTGCGCAAGTAGTTGAGGCAATTTGCCCTTGTTTTGATTGCTCCATTTTCGCCGATGCACGGTTGAGGCGCCGTAAGCACCGAGAAAAACTCCACTTACGACAATTTCGCAGTGTCCTGATTTTACCAAAGATTTTGCTTCAAAAATTATTTCATCAGAATTTCTACTATGAACCAGAGGTCTTGTTTTGGGTATAATACAATAGCTGCAATATCCGTCACAGCCGTCTTGTACTTTTAAGAAAGCTCTGGTATGACCCTCAAAGGCTTTAAGAGGCGGAAGATAATTGACGGTATGGGATGAAGCAGGCAAGTCGAGTTCATCTGAACAGGGATTCGAGTCTGGGAAAAAAGAAATGTTTTTATCAAAGCTACTTGAAATATTCCCTTCGGGACCTATTGCCGTCAGGTGCCTGATTCGATCGGGCAGTTGCTCCGGCTTGCGGACTATAAGGACTTTCTTGTCATCGATATCCAATTCATCGGTATCGGCAGCGGTTAAACAGCCCACCACAATTACCGCCAATGCAGGATTTTTGCTCAATGCCTTGCGGATATGCCGCCTGCTTTTTGCCGAAGCAGTTTTTGTAATGCAGCAGGTATTTATAACGAAGATATCCGCAACCTGCGCACGAGAAGCGGGTTTAAGCCCTGACTCTTCAAGCAATTGGCGAATTTGCTGGCTTTCATACTGGTTTACTTTACAGCCAAGAGTATTTATGGAAAATGTTTTCATAGTATGTTATAATTTTAGGGTTGAATAAATGGTTTGCAAGGTCAATCCGTTTATCGAACACAGAGTAAAAATACGCCAGATAATTTACGAGGTTTAGCATGACATCAAAATCAAGAGCAGTCTGGGGCATAGACTTGGGCAATAATTCGCTTAAAGCTATTCGCATGACTGATGAGAACGGCGTTGTAGAGGTTATAGGCTTCGAAAATATTGAACACAGCAAGATTCTAAGCAGCGGGATGGATCAGCAGGAGCGTGATGAACATATCGCGCTTGCACTGCGGCAATTTGCTGAGCGTAATGTGTTTGAAAATGATGAAATAATCATCTCTATGCCGAGCCAGAACAGCTTTTGCAGATTTGTTAATCTTCCGCCTGTCGAAGACAAACGGATACCTGAAATAGTCCGATATGAAGCGGCCCAGCAAATACCGTTTGATATTGATGAGGTTCAATGGGATTGGCAGATAATGGGTGAGACGCCGGATGGTGAAAACCGTACCGGTATATTCGCTATTAAAAATGATATTGTTGAATCGGCCTTGGATCATTTTCGTGGAGAAGATGTCCAGGTAACGCATGTCCAGATGGCGCCGATGGCTCTGTACAACTATGTTATTTATGACCGCGGCGAGGAACTTAAGAGCGATAACGAAGCTATTGTAGTGCTTGACATAGGCGCAGAGAGCAGCGATCTTGTTGTTTGTACGCAATCCGGCGTGTGGCAGCGTTCCATGACAATAGGGGGCAATGCTTTTACGCGTGCTATCGCGGAGACTTTTAAGCTGAACTTCAACAAAGCCGAGAAGCTCAAGCGCACCGCTCCGATGAGCAAATACGCCCGCCAGATATTCCAGGCGATGAAGCCGGTGTTTTCCGATCTGGTTGGCGAGGTGCAGAGGTCTTTGAGCTTTTACAATAATTCTAATCCCAATGTTAAGCTCAAGAAAATGCTGGCTTTTGGCGGCGGTACTAAATTAAGAGGCCTGCTTAAATATTTGCAGCAGAGCTTGCAGATGCCCGTGGAAAAGCCTGACTCGTTCAAGAAATTATCCATTAACGAAGATGTTTCACAGGCGACATTTATCGAAAATGTACCGGATTTTGGCGTTGTTTACGGGCTGGGACTGCAGGGCCTTGGCTATGGCAGAATTGAAAGTAATCTTCTTCCCAAGGCTATAGCGCGTTCGCTGGCTTGGGCAGGGAAAACAAAGTTCTTTAATATCTCAGCGGCGCTTTTGCTAATTGTGGCGGTATTATCTTTGGGGCGGGTTATATTAGACAGAGCAGCCTACAGTACCGCCTCAAGTCAGCGGCAGGAAATAAGTTCGATAATCCGCCAGGCAGAGGATGCTGAAAGAAGATTGGAAGACGAGCGGCGAAAAAGCGAAGAATTTCAGCAGACGATTAATGAAAAGATCGCACTTTTTGAAAATAGAGATATTGTCCCCAAGCTTTACCAGACAGTGTTGGTTACTTTGCCTAATGGTCAGAACAACCCTGACCAGCAAGACCTTTACGAGGCTTTTGCCGCTGGTGATGCCCGCCGCATAATCGAGCTTTACCCGGAAAGGCAGCAGCGGCGACAGATATTCATTACAGGTATGAGTGCAAAATATGCCGAAGATATTTCCACCATTGATTTCCCTGAGCTGGAAATGACCACACGACGAAGAACGCCGAGTCGAACGAGGCAGCCTAGTCCGGATAGTGATATGTCTTTCGATTTTGGAGCACCCGGAATGCAGCAGGATCGTGACAGGCCCTCCAGGGACGAAGAACCTACCGGTGATGCGAAGCCCGGTTTTGCTATTACTATCGTCGGTTATAGCCCATATGAAGATTTCGAGCGGCTAATGGACCCACCGAGAGTTTCAGATACTCCGGAGAGATGGGGTGTTGTTACTCGGCTGCAGAACCTTGATCAAGTTTTTGATGGTAATAATCCTTTTAAGCTTTACAGCAGAAGTGATACTGATCATTTCAGATTAGAGGCGGGGGTTGTGGATGCAGATGAAGCCATGCCTCCAGGCATTGGTATTCAGAGCGAGCGAGAAACTAACGGCAGCGCCGAAACGGTGCTTATTGATCCAATGACGCAAGAAGTTATCAGTAGAGAGCCCAGGCTTGATGATGACGGCAACAAAGTGCTCGATCGTTCAGGCAGGGTTGTTTATGATGAACGGGACAGATGGTTCAGGCTCAACTTCAAGCTCATATGGGAGGACGGTGAAATATCAGATGAAGCGGCTGATGATATGAGATGGTAATGTATTCTTATTTGGAAATGCCAACAGCAGATAAATATTAGGTAATAAATTATGGATATCCCCAAAATAAAAATAAAAGAAATTCTGGCGCAGTTGAGTGTGTTGCGAAATTATTCGAGGCTTTTTTTACCGCTGGTTATTGCATTAGTCGCAGTTATCTTGCTGATAGTCAGCCAGATGTTCGGCAGGGGGCTCAGGGATCAGATGGAAAGCGAGAGTGTCAGGATGGCCAACCAAATCAGCCGAATGAGTGAGGATACAGTGCCGCGAGAACAATGGGAAATCGAACATGAGCTTAAGAAGGCTTACGAGCAGGACGCTAATAAAATAAGCGAGATGGCAGTTCAAACAACCAAACGGCCTTTATTAAATTATGAAATGTTTCCATCGCCGGACGACGAGAGTCGTTATGTGTTTCACGATTTTGGTGACGATTATCGCCAGGCTCTTGAAAATTTAAACGATAATGCCCGGGCTGGAATGGCGCCTTCGGAAGCTGAAATAGAACTGCACCTTGGCCGAAGTGGGGCCGATCGCAGTTCACGAAGACGCCGGGATAATGAACAGGAAGCTACTATTATTGACCTTCTTTGCCAGGAGAGAGCGCAGGACATTTCGTTTTATATGAATGTGCATGAACTGCCCGGATATGAATTTTGGAGTAATTATGAATATGCAGGCATTGAGCAGGGCGTAGAGGATTGCTGGCGTTCCCAATTAAGTTACTGGATAATTGAAGATGTTATTGAAACGTCTGATGCGATGAATGCCAATTATCCCAGTGTTATGGAGGCCCCTGTAAAAAGGATAATGCGAATAGGCTTTGATGGCAGCAATTCAGGCTCCATAAGAGGACGCAGTGAACATATAAGACTGGCGCGCTATGCTCAAGATACTGAGGATTGGCTGATTGATTCCTTCACCTCTCGAGTTAGTGACTCGACTGTCGATGTGGTGCATTTTAATGTTCAGGTTCTCATTGATGCCGGTAAAATACTGCCGTTTATGAAAGAACTCTCCAGTGCGAAAACTCACACTTTCAGAGGCTGGAATGGCACAGAGCAAGAGCAAACTTTCAAGCGTAACCAGATCACAGTTCTTCAGAGCTCATATCAGCCAATTGAACGCAAAGTCGGTGAGCATGAGTTTTATCGATACGGCGAGAATGCAGTAGTCAAGCTCGATTTGATCTGTGAGTATATGTTCTATAAAGACGGTTACGAAGAAGTCAAGCCTGATATCGCGGAACAGCCGGAAGAGGAAGAAGATGATGTACCTTTTGACGACGCCTGGTATTAAGCCCGAATGTAGAAGCAAAAAGAGAAAAAGATTTTTAGCGGGAATATAAAAATGTTGGGTAAACTTAGCAAATTCTTTGAAGACCATATAGAAAAGGTTGTTCTGGTAATTGTCGGAGTTATCTCTTTCTGGATTCTGATAACAAATGTTGTTATCAGTTCTAACCACATTGAGTATGCCGGTCGACGCTTCAGGCCGGGAGCTATTGACGATTATATATTAACTACAGAAGCCGTATATCTGCAAGAAAGGCTTGAGCAAGAACCGGAGCCTCCGGAGGAAGAATATGCGCCTATTGGTGACCGGTTTGTCGCAATGCTTGACTCGGCAATTGATATTGACACCGCAATTTCTCCTCCGGTGCCGATTTATAAAATGACTGAGATCATTGAGCGCAGGTATGCGGTTCCAACTATGCCCGCACTCGATTCCATATCTGCAGGGCGTTATAGGACGGTGGCTCTTTTGCCCCAGGAAAGAGTCACAATGGAAAATCCATACGATTCTGTTGAAACGGAAAGAGGCGACATTGATTTGGTAAGTATGCAGGCTGATTTTGACTTTGGCCGGCTTCGTGATGAATTTAACCGAACCTTTGCAGGTGATGCCGTTAAAACCGAATGGCAAGATGAGACCCTTGCCAAGCCCGTTTTAGCAGGCATTGAGGTTCAACGGCAACATTTGCTTGATGATGAGCAGTGGAGCGACTGGCAGAGCGTGCCGCGGCCGGAAATCTGCAGCTATCGTGAATTGCTGTCCGGGGATGTTAACGAGGAAGCCGTATCTCGAGGCAGCATGCGTGTCATGTTGTTACAGTTGGATGAGCCTGATATACAGAAAGAGATTATCCAGCCACAGGCTTACAGAGTAGTGCTTGCCGATGATAGATGGCTGCCGCCTTCACTTTACGGGGATTATGCCCGAATAATCAGAGACATAGAGTCGGAGCAGAGGCGCCTTGACCGTGCTGCCGAGAGAGAGAGAGAGGCTGAGCGCGACGACCGTACTGACAGAGATCGTAGTACCGACAGAGACCGCGATTCGAGACGACGCGATACAGGACGAACCCCAACAGGTATGGGAGGGGCAGGATTCGACGGTGGTATGACTGGCATGATGGGCACTGATAGAGAGCGCAGGCGGCCGACAGAACGGCGCGACCCCGACGACCGGGATGACACTGCAAGAGAAGACAGGCTGCAATCGCTTGAAGAGTCATTGGCGGATATCGAAGAAAGATTTGCCGAAATAAGTCTGCACCAAGCCGCTGAGCTTGATGATGAGGTTGTTGTATGGTCGCATGATGATTCGGTAGAGCCGGGCCGGACATATCGCTATCGTATTCGGCTAGGCGCCTTTAATCCCATCGCCGGAACTGATCAGTTCGCCGAGGGATACGAGGATTATGCCGATCAGCATATTCTATGGACGGATTTCACCGAACCGACACCTCAGATATCTATACCGGAGCGGATTTAT
>PWDX01000184.1 GCA_003553245.1 Phycisphaerae bacterium | reverse complement strand
GAAGCTCGCCTTGATAGATTGTCACATTGATGCTTCTTAGTGCGTGAACAATTACCTCCCCCATCGGGTATGCCACGGAAACATTTTCTACAACATAAAGTTTCGAGTTCTTGTCCATAGCGGCATTATTCCAGTCAAAAGCATCGAACGCCCCATTTTAATAACCGCGCAGACTTTTACCAGTATTTTTTAAGCAAAACTCAAAATCCCCATAAGATCGGATAAAGCCCCCAAAACCCCATATGCACATCATGCCCAAAAATCGAGTTGACAGACAATTCAAGTAAATTCAATTCGCAAAAATCTTTGGTCTGCGTCCTATAAAATCGCTTTTTGGCGGTATGGCGGTGCGATTATTTGGGAAAACCCCCTGGGTGTATTGAGTCGGGCTGGTCGATTTACTACAATGAACTCAGAATCGAATGGGGGTAAATGGGTAAATGGTCAAGAGAATAAATTGCACAGTTATAAGATCGGCCAGGCCGGGCGGCGATGCTGTCAGGCCGAGGGCTTTTGCCGAAAAGCTCTCACGAATGGCCGACGGCGCTGTGCGCGGTGGCCGCGATATGCCCGCCAGTTGCGACCTGATTTGCTATGACTGCAAAGGCAGAATCCGCACCGACCAGCCGGCACCCCGGCCACGGTTCAACCTCTCGGCCTGAAAAAGCCTCAGCGAAACTATCCGCACCGACAAATCGCAGCCGGGTCAGTTCATCGACCAAAACACCGGCCTTCTGCCATAACCAATAGAGTTGAAAAATGCGTAATTTCGCAAGGATTTTGCACTTTTCGAGCTGATTTTATGGACGGTGAAAATTCAAATTCTCTAAACATTTCTGTTGACAATTACCGATGTATAAGATAAAGGTCATAATAGAGGCCATTTTTTCGAAGCTTGTGAAAGACAGTCGATCAGGCTGTCAACGGAATGAAGTTCGGTGCAGGAAGTCTGTTCCGGTAGAAATTGTGTGAGTAGAGTTTTTAAGGAGAACAAAAATGTTGAAGAAAAATTATGCACTGTTGGTTGTTGCCGCTTTGCTGACGGCATCTGCGGCAATGGCTGCCACTCCGCTGGGTGTGCCATACGCCCAACTGCGCCAGGGCGATGTAAGTCTCGGCCTTGACTACGGTTATGCGGAATTTGACGGCCCAGTCGGAACATCGGCCCGGTCTAATACTTTTCTGGCCAATCTGGCCTACGGTGTCGCAGATAATGTCCAGATTCATGGATTAGCCGGTATTGCCGACGCCAAGGGTGAAGACGGATTTGACGCCAGCTATGACTGGGCCTACGGCTTCAAAACCAAAATTACATTAGCCGACCAGGGCGAAGTCAAATTCGGCCTGGCCACTCAGATGCTGTGGTCAGAAGTTGACGACAGATACACGAGGGGGCCCCTTGCCGGTCTTAAAGCAGAAGTCGATGGTTTCGAAATAAAGGTCGCTCCCGGCGCCTCATACGAAGCTATGGATAATCTCCAGATTTACGGCGGGCCTATGCTTCATATTGTGAACAGCAAAGAGTCTAACCCGGCTTACTACGCCAGTCACAATGACAGAGAAGTCGGGTTTTTCGTCGGCGCTCAATATGAGATAGCGGATAATATATCATTGCTCGGTGAGTGGCAATGGACCTGCGATTTGGATATGGTCGGCGTATCAGTCGGCTACAGATTCTAAATCACTTAATAGTCATTGGTCTTTCGTAGGCCTGAAAACCTACTCAAACCAGGAAGCGGGTATAGCATGGTGCTGTTGCTCGCTTCCTTTTTATTTGCGCAAGTCGTAACACATCGAACCGGCCCGCAGTATTTCATCCTGTTTAACCCATAACAGCCGCTGGCTCGAAACAACCCAGGCCGACAAATAACTGCCAGTGGAGCTTAGCGGCTGCGAATACCGCCGTTTGCAAAATTACCGATTACCAATGTTTCCATATAGCTTCGGACATATTTTTTACGGCATGATCTGCCGAAATTCATTTGCTCTTTCGATAAATTCTTTCTTGGGCCAGAAATCACTGTCTATTGGTAATATAATCTGACCAAGTTTCTGGCTAAAATCAATCCATCCACCATCTACCCCAAGCCTCTTCAGTTCTTCTAATTTTGCATCATTGGGGCGCATGACATAATTAGTATCCAAATAGATAAGGCCTAAATCAAAAGCTTTATGGTATGTAGGAGAAAGCAGCAATCCATTGTTTATAGAGTCATCGCTACCAGGCGCAGCGACTGGTAAAATATGCGCTGCTTCACCGAGTTTGAGTTGTATACCGGTTACAGCACATTTACGCCCGTAAACCCTTAGAACTTTTTCACGAAAATTGCTTCTGCGTGATAACCTGGAGACTTCAGTGACAATTGTCTTTCGCTTAAAAGACTTTTGCCTTTGCTCATATTGGCGAATCTCTTTTTTGAACTCGTCTTCAGAAACTACCTGCTCCAAACGCTCAATAGATTCTGTAGCATCTTCTGTGACCCCGTATTCATGCAACATATCAGAATAGGTGACATAATTCAGAAAATTATCTTTCCTGAACCCTATGGCAATTTCATCATTTGTTTTTTTATCAAAAGCCATTCCTAACGCTAAGGCTCGGCGTAGTGCATTAATGTTGATCTGTATGGAGGGAGAACCTTGAGTAAAAATTCTATGCTTACGGATATCAAAACCTGCAAAGGCATCTAATTTGGGTTCGTATCCTATCAGAATAGTTTTTGAGGAATGGCCGGTTTTCATCGCAAGCGGAGAATTTACGCCTGTCATTTGTATTCTGTATTCGTTTGGTAATGTCGCTCTGCCGCCAAAAGTAAGAGTCCAAACATAAACCCAAAGTGAAATATGATTGTTATCTGAAGTTACGATTTCAAAATTGCGAGGATTATGCCTTATGCTTGATTTGTCAAAATGAGCAAATCCTCCCCCTTCTTCACAGGCCTGCTGAATAGCCTTAACTATGTCATGTATACTTAGTGCTGGCATTATTTTTTCTCTCGAGTGCGTCCCCCATCTGTCCTTAAATGACCTTTGTCTTCGTCAGACCACATTGCAGCCGGATGAAAAATTTTATAGTGAGAGCCTTGCGGCTTGCTATTTGCTTTTGCTTGAGTGCCATCAAGCCTACATAAGGCACCTTTTAAATAATCTTCAAGTATCTCTCCGCATATCCAAGAACGCCCTAATTTTTCAGCAACTTCCCCCGTAATACATGATCCGGCAAAAGGATCAACCACTAAATCGCCCTTATCGGTCAACATTCGTATAAAGTATTCAGGCAAGTATTGAGGAAAACGAGCCGGATGTATAGGAATATTGTTTTGCTTACAATAATTTGAATATTTTGAGTTACTTTCAGTATTTGCAATAGCTATTAAGTTAGGAGCAATTGATGAGCCGTTGTTATTTCCAAAATTTTCACTGATATCATGTCCGCTTGGTCGAAGTTTAGCTTTATAACCGTTCTTAAGCAATGCTTTCATGGAGCTACTATATGGATATGGAACTCTTTTGTTGCTGGCTTTTGGCCAAGGAGTTTTTGATAACCACCAGACACAGTTAACTGAGTCCTTAACCCTTATCCGTCGAATATTTACCCACTCGGCAGGGGATGGCAGTTTTGAAGGATTCCACCAAAAAAACTCTTGCGCCAAGTGAAAACCATACTCCTTACACAACATTATAAGCAACTCATAGTGGTATAGGCTTCTTGTCGGCTGGCCCGGCACCCACGAACCCCCTATATCAATGACTAATGAGCCACTGTCCTTTAAGGTATCGTAAAACTTTTCTGCAAAAGGCCGGAACCAATCCAAGTATTTATCAGCATCGACATTGCCGTACTTCTTTTTGCGCACCAAGCCAAATGGGGGGCTGGTAACGATTAAATCAACACTTTTACATCCAATTATATCATCGAAAAGCCCAAGTGAATCCCCTAAATAGATTTTTCCCCGCTTTGTTGAAAAATACGGTTTGGGCATACTTGAGACTTTCATAACAAAACCTCCGTGTTTATGGCAAAAACTCCGTTTCTCGCAGATCCCTGCCGGGGACGAAATAAATCATATTCATGAGAAGCATACATACGCATCATAACGCAATTATCAGCTTTTGCAACATTCTTTTAGTGGTCTGGCAGTTAGTATTTTATTCAGATGTTAGGCAAATATCTAAATTTACAAAATTTTTACCGAAAATCTAAAAACTGCTCTTGCCGGATTTGGGATTTGTGGTAGAATGGCTTTAGTTAGGTATATATCTAACATACGGCGAAAACTGAATAGTCGCTGCCCTGGCGGCCTCTTTTCGGCGGCTGCGAGGCGGTTACGGCGGCGGGGCTGCTCTTGCAATACGGAGGATAAAAATGGGCATAACTGATGATAAGCTTACTGATTCGCAGCAGGGCGAGCTCGAGCTTCGACAGTTCAACGAGCGGCTCATCAGCGAGGCGGGCAGGCTAAAAGGCAGGGACAGGGTATGGGTGCTGATGCACCTGAAAAACGGCAGCAGTATTAATCAGATCGCACGGCTTAGCGGGGTCAGCCCATCGACGGTCAGCAGAAGGATTCGCAGAACCGTCGCGCTTCTGTCAGGCGGTCGCTATCTGTCGCGGCTCAAATACAGCCGACGGCTCAGCCCTGTCGAGATACAGATAGCGGAGGACAACCTGGTGCGGGGGCTGTCGATGCGGCAGATAGCCAGAAATCACCGCCTGTCGTATTATCGAGTCCGAATGACCATAAAACGAATCAGGACGATGCTGGCAAGTTTTGATAATCACAGACAGCAAAGCGCGCCGCGCGGAGCCTGAACAACAGCAAAGAGGACACAATGACACGATTTAAAATCAGCAGGACATTCAACTCAAAGCCCAGGCTCAGCGAAAAAAGCTCGCAGCTTATGCGTATGTTCGGCCTGACTTTTCAGGATGTCCAAAGAAAAGCCGTAACTTGCGCCTGCGATGTTCGAGTCTCGCCCGGCGATATAATATACATCACCGGCGCATCCGGTTCGGGCAAGTCCGTTTTGCTGGCACAATTTAAGGATTCGATAGACCCTGAAAAACGAATATGCCTCGATGACATACCACTGCCGCCGAGCAAAGCGGTCATTGACTGCATCGACGGCGACCTTTGTCTGTCACTGAAATATCTCTGCACCGCCGGTATCGGCGATGTGTTTTCTATGCTCAAAACGCCGGTGCAGTTGAGCCTCGGCCAGCAATACCGCTTTCGACTGGCACAGGCGCTTGCCTCGGGCAGGCAGTTCATACTGGCCGATGAGTTCTGCTCTTCGCTGGATGACATTACCGCGGCGGTCATCGCGTATAAGATACGGTCGTTCGCCGACAGCAAAAAAGTAACATTCATTCTGGCAGGCACTACCCGCCGGATGCTGCTTGATCTGGCGCCGGAGGCTATTATCGAAAAAGATTTTTCCGGCCCGGCCAGGACAATTTACCGTGACAGTTATTCGGAGCCGCGTATATGAAGCCCTGCACCGTAGCCAAATCGTTGCGAGTCGTCCCGGCCTGCGTCAGGGACTACCATCGGCTGGAGCATTTTCACTATCGCAGTGACAAACTCGGCGTGCATTCGGCTGTGTATGCTCTAAAGCCCGCAGAGGGCGTCTATTGCGGTATTGAGACCGCCGGCGTTATCGTTTATACAATGCCGTCGTCGTCCGTGCAGCTGCGCAACGCCGCACTGGGCGGCATGCTCGCTGGACTGTCACGCTGCGACGCACTGGCGGTTGTCAACAAAAACATTCGATGCGTCAGCAGGGTGATAATCGAGCCGCGATTGCGGGGTCTGGGACTTGCCGCCAGGCTGGTCGCCGAGACTATGCCGCTGCAGGCCACGGCGATTATAGAAGCGATGGCGATGATGGGCAAGGTCAATCATTTTTTCGAAAGGGCGGGTATGACAGCCTACCACGGCTGCCCGGCGGCGAGAGTCCAGCAGATGCGCGAAGCACTGTCGTTTGTCGGTATCGAAGCAGACCATCTGCCGGACGCTGAATTTGTCCATCGTGCGATTGAGCGACTGCCCAGAGAGGCCGGAAAATTTATAGACAACCAGATGCGTAAATTTCTGCAAAGCTACGGCAGCAGCCGCCGCAATATGCCGCACAGCCGGCAGCGGACAAAATACATTCTCGGCAAACTGACGGACAGGCCGGTTTATTACATCTGGTTCAACCCTGCCAGGCAAATCGAAATCTAACTCATTATACGGAGGATATTATGGACAATACAGTTAGAAAAATCAGCCTCGACAACCTCATCGCTCATCCGGACAATTCCAACAAAATGAGCCAGGCCGCGTTGAACAAGCTCGTTCGCAACATTCGCCGCTCGGGCAGATACGAACCGCTGGTTGTTCGTCCGCACCCTCACCGTGACGGTTTTTATCAGATAATCAACGGCCATCACCGCGCCAAAGCACTTGCGAAACTGGATTACGAACATGCCGACGCGCTGGTGTGGCAGGTCGATGACGAACAGACCGACATTTTGCTTTGCACGCTGAATCGTTTGAGCGGCTCGGATATCCTCAAGAAAAAAGTAGAGCTTTTGCGTCGGCTCAAATCGAAAATGCCCGAAAAGCCGCTCTGCGCCCTGCTGCCGCAGAGCCGTATGCAACTGGAGAAGCTCACCAATCTCAAGCCTCCGGCCAAAGCCGCCCCGCAGCCGGGACAACAGGGCGAGCCGGTAGTGTTTTTCCTGAAGCCGCCGCAGAAAGAAACACTGGAACAAGCGATGCGTGCCGCTGAAGAAATGCTCGAACAAAAACCAAAAAGCCGTGCGCTAATACGCGGGCTGTGCCTGACCTCAATGGCAGGGTCGTTTCTGGAGTTTGCGCGGTAAGACAGCCGGCGGCCACCGGCGAAATATCAATAACAGGAGTCAACAATGCTTAAAGGATGGATACAACTGAAACGATCTGAGGATACTTTCGAGCTGCTGAAGTTTCCCAGGGCGTTTATAGTTTTGACCATTATCGCCCTTAGAGCCAGACGAAATTCAAAGTCGAACATTAACGGCCTGGAAAAAGGCGAAGCCCTCATCGGCGACCACAACAATTACGGGCTGACACGAAGCCAACACAGATACGCCGTCAACACACTCAAGAACCTCCAACTGATAACCACCAGAACGACCAACAAAGGAACTGTCGCAAAGCTGTGTCAGGACAGGATTTACGACATAAACCCGGAACAGCGGCAGCCACCGGAACAACCACCGGACAACCATCAAACAGCCATCGCCCAGCCATCGGGCAACCATCAAACAGCCACTAACAACAATTACAAGAATTATAAGAATTATAAGAAAACAACAACAAACAACATTGATGAGTTGGTGTTGTGTGATTTTTCAGATGTATTGAAAAAGCAATTCAGCCGGATAGGCCTGACCGAGCGGGGCATCCGGAAACTCTACCTCAACTGCGATAAGAATCAGGAGCTTATGCTCAAGTGGATTGTGTGGGGTCGAGGCCAGCGTAATGCTTCAAATGTCGCCGGGCTGATATTGAGCCAGTCTTCACGCGGCGGCAAGGTCGGGCTCAGTCACGGACAGAAAAGCACTTTTGATTATCTTGTTCGCAAGATGCGTGTGCCTTTTGCCAGGCGTTTTCAAAGCGAGGTCAAACGCATAGCAGGCGACGCTTCGGCGGTAGTGTGCCAGCGGATTATTTACGCCACGCTCGGCGACAGGCTGCCAAAAAACGACCAGGAAGTCGATATGCTTATCAAGGCCGTAAAGTCAGGAAGATTCGACCTGAAAACCGGAAAGGAAAAACCATGACCGCCGCCACACTGCCCCAGCCGCATCCCCTTTAACTCCTCCCCTGCCAAGGGGAGGTGGCCGAAGGCCGGAGGGGTTAAATTATCCAAACATTGCCCCATCTGTCACCCCGCGTACCGTCCTATCTGCCATCTCGCACACTTCCAAAATTGTCACCCCGCACCACCCCAATTGTCACCCCGCACTTGATGCGGGGTCTATAAACGCTGCCAACCCTACGGCTACGACCTTGCGAGATAGCCGTGTTAGGCATAATTCCTCTTTATTATACCCCCTCCCCCCTGCGGGGTACTCCCCCTTAACAGGGGGAGAGCTGTCTTTTTAAGCTCCCCTCCTTTTCAAGGAGGGGTGGCCGCAGGCCGGGGTGGTATCTTTTCCGTCGCGGCCACAGCGGCGTTCCAAATAAATAATGATGTCGCTGCGCGACGCTGCTTTAGCGGATTCCTCGGCTGCGCCTTCGGAATGACGCCCTTCCAACGCCGCAACAACTACTTTTAACTTTTATCTTAAAACAGTTCTCCGTCTTTTTCCAAGCATCGCCAAGCCGCCAAGACCGAGCAAGGCAAGTGTTGCCGGTTCGGGGATGGCCATAATTGTTCCTTGGTTTCCGGTAATCTCTACTTCCCAGCTTGTGTCACTAAATGATTTCCCGCTCAGGACTCCGGTACCGTGAATTGTTTCGCCATCTCCACCCCAGGAAAGTCCGTCAGTGAGGTCGAAATCATGACCATAAAAAGTGATGGCACTTTCACCCCATGCCGCGACTTCGGGCCCCCATCCCGCGACCAAGGGCGGGGAGTCATACCAACTTATGGCTCCTGATATGTTTATTTCACTATTTTCATAGGCATTAATTCTTCCTGTCCGACTGTCAGTGATGTTTACAGTACTGGTTCCATAGGCTCGGATGATGTTGCAGCGGTTTCCATATAGATTAGCCGCGCTATTTCCTTCCAACCATAAAGTTCCACTTAGGTAAGTTAACCCAGTTTGGTAAATACCCCCGCCAGTTCTGGTATTCATCGTTAGCGCTGCATTGTTATATAGGTATGCATTTTGAGCCCTTCCCCTCTCAAGCATATTTACAGTGGTTGGAGAACCAGAGCAAGCTAAATCTACATATATGTTTCCGTCGACTGGGTCTTTGATAGTATATGTTCCGCCTCCCTGGAGATACATATCGGAAAACCCTTGTTCCGCCATTACCAATACCGCTGCCATTACCATGATTGTCATTCTTGCCTGTCTCATTTTCTGTCTCCTTTTCTTGAAAGTTGCATTTATTCAACGGCGCAGACTGTCCGCGCCGCTTATTTTCTCCGGAATGTCTTCTCTGCTCTTTCCATGTTAATCACCTAAAAATCAGGGTAATATTGTTTCAGAATACTAAAATCGAGAAGTCATTGCAAGGCAAAAATGGGATTTATTCGGGCTTTTTGTGCTTATATCTTTTCAGAAACACGCGCGGGGAGTGTGCAGGGGCGTTGGTAATCTTCGGCAGAGGCTACTATCTGTCCTGTCGCTGCTGGAGTCGTCTTTGGAAGTCGGCGGTAAACTGGATTATCTGCGCCCGAGAAGTGGAGTCCACCCGTTCGGAAAAGCGGCGAACCTCCTCAGGCGACG
>PWDX01000180.1 GCA_003553245.1 Phycisphaerae bacterium | reverse complement strand
GACTGCGGCTTGCGAGTCGGGGACGGTGTTTTGACTGTATATGTGGCGCAAAACAGCTTGCGTTATGCCCGTGTTGGGGTTTGCGTGAGTAAACGCTGCGGCTCGGCGGTAGTTCGAAACAGGCTCAAAAGGCTTGTGCGGGAAGCTTTCCGGCAGTCACAGGAGCTGGTTAAGTCCGGTAATGATTATGTGATTATGATTAGCAAAGGGTGGTTCAGGCAGCTTGGATGCGACTCGGTAGATCAAGCATTACGGATGTTGAAATTTGAAGAGGTCCAGCGGCGTTTTTTGTCGCTTCTAAAGAGAATTGAGAAAAAAACGAGCTAATTTTGTCGGTTGCAAAACGCCATTGTGTATTGAATCGTAACATATGTATGAATCTGCAAAAAGATAACGGGCTGTTTTCAATAGGCCAGGCTGCAAAAAAAGCTGGCGTAAGCAGGCAATCTGTGCAATATTACATCATGGTAGGATTGCTCAGCCCGGTGCGCGTCTCAAAAGGCGGCACCAGGTTATTTGATGAAGGCAGTGTTGAGCGGATAAAACTTATCAAAAAGCTGAATGAAAGCGGGTACCCGCTGAGAGCTATTCGAGAGCTTTTTGTCGAAGGAAGCAACGAATCGAAGGATAAATCCGATGGCTGATTATGAAACATCTCAGAGAAAGCGTAATATCGCGGTCGGTGCTTTTGTACTGATCGGTTTGGCCGCTTTTGTGTGGATGGTGTATCTTTTCGGAGAGATGCCGATCATAGCCGCAAGATGGCGGGCTTATGAGGTTGATGTCCGATTCGAGGAAGCGCCGGGAATACAGGAAAACACACCTGTGTATTTTGCTGGTTACCCTGTGGGAAGAGTTACAAGGATAAAGCAGCCTACAATAATGCAGCATCTTGAAACAGACAAATGGATGCATATGACCCAGGTTACCATTGCCATAGAAGATAAGTTTGACCAGATTCCAGAGGATGTGCGAGTAAGACTGATGCAGCGAGGATTCGGCAGCAGTTTCATACGAATGGATGCCGAGCCTTTTGATGTTCGTGAGCCTCCGGGGCCTTTTTTGCGTGCGGGTTCGCTGGTTCAGGGCCAGACAGGTATGACAAGCGAGTTTTTCCCCGAGGAAACTCAGAAAAAACTCGAGGAGCTTGTTGGCAGCATGATTGCTCTTATTAATAATGCCAATGATATAATCGGGGACGAGGCCACCAAGGCTAATATTCTTCAAACAGTTGAGAATATGACGGATGTAACTGCTCAAGCAAGGCTTACACTACAGGCTTTTGAGGATTTTGCAGACAAAGGGACAGGGACGCTCGAACTGGCTGATGAAGAGATTCAAAAGCTGGTCGCGGCGGTGGTTAATACTGCTGAAGAGCTCAGCAGCGCATCTGCTCAGCTTCGAGTGCTGTTGAACAAGGCGCACGAAGGTGACGGCACCTTAGCGAGGATTCTTAACGATCCGAAGCTATACGAGCAGTTACTCGAGGATGCTCGTCAGGTGGAATTTTTGATGCAGGATATTCGCGCTTTTATACAGGAGGTTACCGAAACAGGCGTGCCTCTGAGACTGAGATAGCCGGTGCAGGTTCGACAATGCATCATATTTTATCAGGACTTCTTTAATCTAAAATTCCAGGTTAGCTTTATTAATTCGGCGAAAGCTCTGACTATTACGCCGAAGTTTGCTCCTGTTTGTTTGCCGGCTTTTCTTGGGTAGTGGCTTACGGGCTTCTGTGCAATTGTGTAACCTTTGGCGGAGGCTTTGGCGAGGACTTCGGCATCGATGAGTGCGCCGGTGCTTGTTAAAGTGATATTGCCGAATATTTCCCTTTTGTAAAGTTTGAACGCGCAGTCAATGTCTTTTAATCTTAGCCCCAGAAGAATGTTTACCAGCCATGTCCAGGCCCAGCCGTTGATTTTTCTGATCAGTTTGTCGTTTCGATTGCGACGGTAGCAGCTTACGATATCGTACTGCCGGATTAAGGGCAGGATACCCGGAAATTCTCCTATATCGAACTGGTTGTCACCATCTGTGTAAAATACGAGTTCTTTTTGTGCGGCTTTGAAGCCGCTTTGAAGCGCCGCCCCGTAGCCGAGATTTTGTTCGTGGTGGATGACTTTTATGCCAGGGTTTTCAGTTGCAAGCTTATCGGCTGTTTGGCGGGTCTGGTCAGAGCTTCCGTCATTGACTATGATCAGTTCCCAGTCTGCGTTGAGTTGCTCCAGGACGGATACTGCTTTTTCTGATATTGGTCTGATATTTTCCTGCTCATTATAGCAGGGCAAAAATATGCTGATGGATAATTGTGTGTCGCTGTTGCTGTTTTGTTTTTCAGCGGGGGACATATCTTACCATCTTTTTCTGTTGGTTATGTATTCGAGATTTTCCCGATACTTCTGTATTTTTTGAACATATCGCTGTGCTGATTCGGTATCCTGTCGGTTGCCGGCAAGGTTTGCCAGATAGTTAGCGGCGTATATACCGGCTACCATTCGATCGTAACCGCCGTCTCGATAGAGCCAGTCCGGTAGATTATTTTCAAGTTGTTCTATATATTCGGCTGTGAATGATTCTGCCTGAACCTGCATTTCCTGAAAATTTCCTGCCAGCAAGACTTGCTGCATAGCTTCGCCGGATGGTTTTTCATCGAATGCTTCTATAGCGTGTACCAGCCCCTCCTGCCTGTCGGCGAGGGTTTGCCCATGATTGTATTGAATTTTAGATTTCATCATGTTTTCTGAGAAGGAGTTGGGATATGTCAGTTGGCCCTGTACAGCTTTTACATACATTTGCTCGCCTCGAGTGTCGTCCAGATCAACATAGAGGCGTTGTTTCGTATTGAAAAAGACTTTTCTCCAGTTCGGCAGGGCTTCCATAGCTCGAACAAAGGTGCTGTTAAATTCTGTTGACGGCATTAAGACCACCCATGCGTCTTCGCTTTTTAGCTGTTCATCAATCCATTGGCCTATTTCAAGGTAATCAGAACGGTCCATATTTTGCAAAGAGCCTCGTCTTCGCAGAATAGCGTTAACGGCTGGCCCGCCTGAATAGATGTGTGCCCATCTTTGGTAATTATGTGGCTCATAGGCTGCCTGGGCTCTTCCGTCCATAAAAAGCTGGAGAGGAGTTTTGCTGGTTTCCTCATCGGGCGTTTGTCCCCAGGCGATGAAGCCGCCTTCGGTCCAATAGTTGTACATTTTACCTTCAAAGCCGTTTTCTCGAATGAACTGCATAGCGAAAAACGGTTTCGAGTCGGATGCCGTCATACGCATAAATATGGAGTTAAAGCCTCTTTCATTTAGCCATGAGCCGAAATAGACCTGATTGAATTTGACCGTCCAGAAAGCGGTAAGCACCAGCAGGATTGCCGTTCCGGAAAATATCAGAGCCTTAGCTGTTTTTTCCGGCATGGGCGGCGGTTCTAATTTTCCTTTGATCCGGAAGTTTTTTACTGCGGCGATTGCCTGTATTCCCTGCTGAAGCATAAGCGACAATACCGGTGCTGCGGCTATGGCCGCGATTGGTATGAATCTTCGCGAGCGGACTGCCATATATATAGTCATCGCGGAGATAACAAACAAAGTGATGTCCACCTGCGGAAATTCTTTACTAAAAAATATCCAGTCGGTGCTGCCAATTTTGCGAAGCTTTTTCGGCGGTATAGCATGTTTATATGCTGTTCTGGACAAGCCGACGGATATAAGCCACCACCCCAGCAGGAAAAAGGCCAGGATGAACATTACCAAAAACGGATATGGGCTTCCTACCGGATTGTCCCAGGCAAAGGCCGGATGCCACTCATTAACAGTTCGCCACATCTCGGCATGTTCGCTTACACTTATAATAAAGGTATGCGTGAAGTTTGTAAAATGATAGGGATTAAAGACGATCGCGGCGATTAGCATTACAGCTCCTGCGGCGATGGTGTGGTAGATGCCTTTTATGCCTATTGTTACAAATTTTTTCCCAAGCGAAGGCGTATATTTATTGGCCAGAAAAATAGCCAGATGAACGCCCGCAAACGGTATCATCATTATAAATGCGTAAAGGTATCCGCCGTGAACATTAGCCCAGAAAACGGTTACAGGCACAAGCAGCCAGATATATTTTATGTTTCTATGCGTTGCGAGTGTCAATATGAGCAGATACACCGCAACCAACATATTTGAAAACCCGGCAGGGCGGATGTCCAGGAATGTTCTGCCGACATAGAGCGCAAAACAGGCAAATACAGCGGCCAGTAGTTGGTTGACACCTATGAGTCGAGCAGTGAAATAGACGCAAATTATAGTTATTATGTATATTGCGAATTTCCACCACACAAGAACATCATAATAAGGTTCGGTTTCTGAGCCGAGGGTTGTTGTCAGCCTGTAAAATATTACCTGTGTAAGCCAGTTCTGGTTTATCCAGCCTGTCGGATGCCATTTCTGTACCGTTTCAAGCCCTACGGTGTCAACTATTCGCTGTGCCCAGCCCGGCCAATGTTCTTCAATATCTTCGGCGGTTGGGCCTGCGCTGTGTGAATTTGCACTGAACGGCTCAACTGTATCAACGCCGTGATTGACAAAGTGTCTTCCACAGGCCATAGCGACCCAGGTATCCCCCGCGGCTACCATATATGTGCAACTATATATCGTGAAAATCAACATAGCGGCCCAGCCTATATAAACCGGCCAGCCCGCTATGTTAAATTTTTCTGTGGTTTTTGTCTCTATTTGAGCCATTCTTCGAGTCTGTCGAGGCCTTTTTCAATTTGCTCCACGGAACAGGCGAAACTCAGACGAACATTTTCATCACAGCCAAATGCTCCTCCTGGTACGACAGCAACCTTGGCCTGTTCGAGCAGCGCTTTTGCGAAGTCCATACTGGAGCTTATTTTTACTCCATTTATTTCCCTTCCGAAGTGGCTTGAAACATCGGGGAAGCAGTAAAAAGCTCCGGTTGGTTCGGGGCAGCTTATGCCTTGTATCGAGTTGAGCCGATCGGCCATAAGTTTTGCCCGTTTTTCGAATTGCTGTCTCATCCGTTCGACCTCGCTATCAGGATCTTCCAGTGCTTTCAGAGCGGCGTCTTGCACGAAAGCTACTGCGTTCTGTGTCATATGCGATTGCAGGCGGCCCATAGCTTTAATCGCATCAAGAGGCCCGGCAGTATAGCCGCATCGCCAGCCCGTCATTGCATAGGCTTTGCTGAAGCCGTTGACAGTTAGTGTGCGGTTGTATGCATCTTCACTTAGTGAAGCGAAGCTTACAAATTCGGTTTGACCATACACAAGTCTTTCGTATATCTCATCAGATATTACCATCATATCGGTTCCTTCGAGAACCTTGGCAATGCCTTCCAATTCTGCTCGTGTATAGGTGAAGCCGCCGGGATTGCTTGGCGAATTCAACATCAAAAGGGCGGTCTTGTCCGTTATTGCATCTTTTAACTGTTCAGGTGTGATCTTATAGTCGTTGGCTTTGTCTGCCTTTATGATTTTGGCTGTTGCTCCTGCCAGTTTTATGGCTTCGGGGTAGGTGACCCAATAGGGAGCCGGCAAGATAACCTCATCTCCGGGGTCCAAGACTGCCTGCATAGATTCATAGATAGAATGTTTGGCTCCGATATTAACGACTATCTGGTCGGGGGTATATGACAAACCGTTGTCTTTTTGCAGCTTGGCTGCGATGGCCTTTCTAAGCTCAATTTTGCCGGGCGTGGCGGTATATTTGGTGCTGCCTGCTTTGAGAGCTTCAATTGCGGCGTTTTTTATGTAGTCCGGCGTGTCAAAATCCGGCTCGCCTGCTCCGTAACTGACGACATCAATGCCTTCGGCTTTCAGTTGTTTTGCCCTGCCCGTAACTGCCATTGTCGCAGATGCAGGAACGCTTTTTGCCCGCTGACTTACTTTCATTTTTCATCTCCAATTCAAATATTAGTTTCACTTATAGTTAGCTACTTTGCCCCCCGAACACACAGGTTCGCTATTTAACAACAAAACAGCAGGCAGGTCAAGGCTCTGAGCACAAATTTTTGCACCTGACAGCCTTTTAATGGTAGTCCATAGCTGGTATAATGATTCACCGGCGGTTGTTTTGCCGCTTATGGTTTAAATTTTATTTATCAGCTTGAGGTGATGCGATGATACAGTGCAAAGACTGCGAATTCTATAAAGCTGGTCCGGACGGAAGCAGACAGTTTCTATGCGACCCCTTCACTAACATCAAGGAACCGGAATGCCTCCAGAAATGGCAATTGCTGCGCCTGGATATGCTTTTGGGCACATACAACCAGATGGTGGCCGGGCAAAAGAGTATGGAACCTCTGCAAAAAAAGATGATTCGTTTTATCGAGCGCGAAGTTGACGATATGAATGAGGCAGACGAGTGGAAGCTGGATTACGAAGACGAAGATGAGGATGAAGGTGAGCTTCTTTAAGTTGCTGTGAAAGAGATAGTATGACTGGATGGCCTGTTAATATAGACCAGTTCAGCAAACCGATCCAAAAGCTTTGGGCAATGATGGAGCCGTGCGTATTATGTCCCCAGCAATGCCGCGTTGACCGCACGCATAATGAATATGGTATCTGTGGCATATCGCATCTGCCTCGAGTCAGTTCAATAACGCCGCATTTCGGCGAGGAAAGTGTTCTTGTAGGTCGCGGCGGCAGCGGGACGTTTTTCTTTGCAGGCTGTAATCTTAAGTGCGTTTTTTGCCAAAATTATGATATAAGCCATCATTGTGCCGGAGAGGATGTTTCCGTGGAACATCTGGCCGAGCAGATGATTAAATTGCAGGCGATGGGATGTTCCAATATAAACCTTGTTACTGCCTCGCATCTGACCGGGCCTATTGTCGCAGCGATAGAGCTTGCCAGGGCTAAAGGGCTTGAGTTGCCCATTGTTTATAACAGCGGCGGCTATGATTCACCGGGGGTTATTGCCTTACTCGACGGTTATGTGGATATTTATATGCCCGATATGAAGTTTTCCGATCCTGATGTGGCCGAGAAGCTCACCGGGTCCTCCGGCTACCCACAGATAAACCAGGCCGCTATTGTTAGCATGCATCAGCAGGTCGGCGATTTGATAATCGAAGACGGCCTGGCCAGGCGAGGTTTGCTGATTCGACATCTGGTCCTGCCTGACGAGCTTAGCGGCAGTTATGATATAATCGATTTCCTGGCTGAGGAGGTATCAGCGGACACCGCGATTAATATTATGGATCAGTACAGGCCCTGTTTCAGGGCAGTCGATTATGAGCAGATAATTCGAAGACCCACAGCCGAGGAAATTGAAAGTCCTCGCAGATATGCCCGCCAGAAAGGTCTTCGGCTCGTAGATTAGCAAGGCCGGTCAATACCTAATCGGTTGTAACAACAGCCGGCGGGTCAGCGTATAAACATACAAAACAAGTATTTTACTCAATGAATCGTGTTACTGGAGGACAGTTTTATGTCCGTTTTGAAGCAACAAAAGCTCATCTTATTTATTTGTCTGGTCGCTGTAGTTTTTCCTCTCTGCCAGGCGGCAATTGCGGACGCTTCGGCCTATCTTAAAGAATATGTCAACAGACCTGACGAGGCTTTCGCCTTTGAGGTTGTCCGTAAAGTAGATTTAGTAAATGCCGACGGGTATATGCTCCGGCTGACATCGCAGAAATGGCGGGATACTGAGTGGACACACTGGCTTTCAATTGTGGTGCCTCATGAGCTTAAACATCCCGATAAGGCATTGTTGATTGTCGAGGGCGGGCGCAATCGCGATGAAGTGCCTGAGGTTGATGCTCGATTGGGGGTTATGCTTTCTTATCTTAGTCAGCAGATTGGCAGCCCGATAGCGGTTCTTCAACAGGTTCCAAATCAGCCTTTAAAAGGCGGACGCTATGAAGACGACCTTATCGCCTATACCTTTGATAAATATTTTGAAACGGGCGATCCTGAATATCCTCTGCTGCTTCCTATGACCAAAAGTGCCGTCGCCGCGATGGATGCGATCACCCAATGGTCACAGCAGCAATATGACCAGGGCATTGAGAGCTTTTTTGTTACAGGGGCTTCAAAGCGGGGCTGGACAACCTGGCTTACCGCTGCGGTCGATGATCGGATTACCGGAATCGCTCCGCTTGTTATTGATATGTTGAATGTGGAGCCGCAGATGCAGCAACAATTGAAAACTTATGGCCAATACAGCCATATGATACGCGATTATACAGAACATAATATCCTTGCTCAGATGGGCACGGAAAAGGCTGAAAATCTCTTGCAGATAGTTGATCCTTACAGTTACCGACAGGATATTACAGTGCCTAAGCTGATAGTCCTGGGTACGAATGATCCATACTGGACGGTTGACGCGGCTAATCTTTATGTGCCGGGGCTTGTCGGGCCTACTCATTTATATTACAGCCCAAACGCCGGACATGGTTTGTCGCCGGAGTCGATAGACGGGATCTCGACAACGATAATGTCTATGGCGTCTTTCATACGCAGGCATTTTGACGGAAGGGAAATGCCCCAGCTAACCTGGCGGCATGAACAACCCGACAAACTTATTGTCGAATGGGACGACGAAGACGCTCAGGCCATGCTTTGGTCGGCAAAGTCGCCAAATCGTGATTTTCGGGATTCCCGCTGGCAGTCCAGGCCTTTGCAGGGTAGCGGCAGCGTTGAAGTTGATATGCCCCAGCCTGAGGACGGCTGGCAAGCCTGGTTTGTTGAAGTGCGTTTCGGCGGTGAATATCCTATGCGGCTTAGTACTGCTATGACAGTGCTGCCCGATGAATTTCCGTATGAAGATTAACGGCCGGATTTTGGCTATTCTGCCGGTTTTTCATATCCTTTCGGCATTTTAAGAGTTCGCTTGTATTGCAGCCGCTCAGCGATATAATAGCGGTTTTATCGGCAAATAGTAAGAACTCAAAAGATGCAGAAGGGATTTTTCAAAATGGCGAAACTTACCAAGCTCGATGACATTGTTTCTTTGTGCAAAAGGCGCGGTTTTATATTCCAGTCCAGTGAGATTTACGGCGGTTTAGCAAGCTGTTACGACTACGGCCCGTTGGGTATTGAGCTCAAACGCAATGTCCGCGACTCGTGGTGGAAGGCCACCGTTCGGATGCGAAACGATGTCGTCGGGCTGGACTGTTCTATACTTATGCATCCGATGGTGTGGAAAGCGTCCGGCCATGCCGATAAATTTGCCGACCTGATAGCCGAGTGCAGAAAATGCAACACCCGCTCAAGGGTTGACCATCTGACGGCAGAGGATCAAGAGCATACCGAACACATTGACCCTGAACTGGCGGCAGAAAAATCGCAAAATCTTTCAGACAAGGTTTGTCCCAGTTGCGGGGCGGTGGGCGATTTCACTGAGCCGATGGCGTTTAACCTGATGTTCGAGACCAGTATGGGAGCCAATATCGGCGATCAGATGAAGACATTTCTTCGCCCTGAAACGGCACAGGGTATTTTCGCCAACTTCCGAAATGTGCTTGATTCGACACGAGTTAAGGTTCCCTTCGGCATTGCGCAGATCGGCAAATCATTCCGCAATGAAGTTACGACAAAGGCGTTTATTTTCCGCACGCGTGAGTTCGAGCAGGCCGAGCTTGAATTTTTCTGCAAGCCCGGCACCGATGAGCAGTGGTATGAACATTGGAAACAGCAGCGATATGACTGGTATCTGGCACTGGGAATCAACAAGGACAGGCTGCGTTTTCGCGATCATGACCCGGACGAGCTTGCCCATTACGCCAAGGCATGCGTGGATATTGAGTATAAGTTCCCGTTTGGCCAGGGCGACTGGCAGGAACTTGAAGGCATAGCCAATCGGACGGATTATGACCTTCGCCAGCATCAGCGGGGGATGCGTACGCTGAATCAGTGGTACGAATCCGGCGGAGATTTGTCGGAAGTTAATCTAAAAGATGAGGATGACAATTATCACAAAGGCCCTCTGTCATTTTTCGATGATCAGGATAATTCGCGATACATTCCTTATGTCATCGAACCCTCGGCAGGCGTCGATCGCAGTACGCTGGCCTTTCTGGTGGATGCCTACGATGAAGAGGAAGTCCGCGGTGAAAAGCGGAACCTGTTGCGTTTCCATCCTGCCCTTGCGCCGATTAAGGCGGCAATTTTCCCGCTGGTCAAAAAAGAGGGCATGCCGGATATCGCCAATAATATCTGTAACGATTTACAAAAGTACTTTGCCTGCTCTTACGATGAGAAAGGCGCGATAGGCAGGCGCTATCGAAGGCAGGACGAGGCCGGCACGCCGTTTTGTATTACGGTTGACGGCCAGACGCTTGAGGACGGCACTGTTACGGTGCGCGAGCGAGATTCTATGGAGCAGTGGCGGATTTCACAGGACAAGCTGCTCGGTTTTTTAAGGGAAAAACTGGAGGTATAAATGGAGTTTCAGAAAATGCCGGACGGTAGCGATAACCCGCTGGACGAAGCCCGAAACGACAGGAAAAAGGCCGAGCAGAAGAAAAAATCTATACAAAGAGACGATTTCTCTGCGTTTAAAAAGCCCAAACGCGAAAAAACCAAACGCACCCCGCCTGAGCCGCTTGGACCTGTAGCTCGGTTTTTCAAATGGCTTTTTCTGTTTCCGCTGTTTCTGCTGACAGCCGCGGCCATAGTGCTGCAGTTTCCCTGGAAAGTTACGGCGATTCTGTTTGTATTTTTGACAGCTAACACAATGCTGCCCAGAAGAGCGATTAAATGGTTCTGGCTCTGTGTCGTTGGCGTGGTGCTGGCGATAGCGGTCTGGGTGATGCTGCCCGAACCGGAAAACCAATGGCAGCCATATACTTTCGACGAAGAAATCGCTGCATTTAACGCAAAGTACCGCGTCCCCACAGATGCAAATGCCGCCGTTGTGTATGAGCGCCTTTTTGAAAAGTATGACGCTAATGATTTTAGCCTTGATATACCCAGCGATCTTGAAAGAGCACTGCGCGAAAGTCCGTGGAAATCGGAGCATTATCCTGAAATAGCTGAACAAATCAAGCAGCGACAGGATGTTATATATATGCTTTTGGAAGCAGGGCAGTATGACAGTTGTTACTTTCCGCTTGATAAAGCTACTGATGTGATGGATGATGAAAGGATGCAGCGTGTTGCGAAAGTGCGACAACTGTCCCGTTTAGGTATTTTGACAGCAAACAATGATATTGGTGAGCGTGATATAGAATCGGCAATAGAAAAACTTCTGGCGGTTTTGAAAGTAGGGGAACATTTTCAGCAGCAACCATTTCTTATGGATTTTCTGGTGGGCATTGCTATTGAAGCATTAGGTTCGAATAGTATTAACAGAATAATTGTAAATCAGAATTTAGATGATGAGGCTTTAGGCCAGATATCAAGGGCTATGCCTGTAATAGAAAACCGCTGGGATAGTGAATTTGCAAGGATGCTTGATGGTGAACGCATCGGCATTAAAGGAATGTTCGGGTCGTTTTATGATAAAAACGAGAGGGGGGATATTCGCTTAGCCCGTAGCCCAGCTAGTAACATAATGGATACATACGGCATTGAAAAATATGACGAAGTTCCGGAGCCAGCATATTGGGCAGTGCGCGCCGAAAAGTTGGGTATGTTTTTTGCCCACCTTGCTTTTCCGGCTTCTCCGGATGAATTATCGTTGATGATAGATCGTGCTTATGGTCCTCTTTATATGGGTAGGACTTTCCAGCCGGATGCTATTAGCTTTATTAGAGAAGGGTTGAATTTCAGAACCGTTATCAACTTGCTTTTTTCAACCCTTGAGCCGGCAGTAAAGCGTGTTGAGAGCCTAAATACTCGCCTTGTTACTGAGCGACGGGGTACGCGGTTGATATTGGCGTTACGGCGGTATAAAAATGAGTATGGCCATTGGCCTGAATCGCTGGATGATATAAAAGACATGGCGCCGTCGCTGGCGTTTGTGGATGCTTATAATAATGAGCCGTTTGTTTATCGAACTACGGAGGAATCTTTTAAGCTTTATTCCAAAGGGCCCAGCGGCAGGGATGACGGCGGGCAGCGAGATAGAAAGACAGAAGCAGAACCGGACACACCGGACGACTGGGTAATCTGGCCAAAGGACTGACAGACAGGAGAGGCTAAGTGGCATTTGACAATATCAGCAGTATCGACACTTTAAGCAGCAAAATAGGCCAATCGGCATCAATCGCCGGCTGGGTATATAACAGCCGTTCGTCGGGAAAAATCCAGTTTATAGTTATCCGTGACGGAACGGGACTTTGCCAGTGTGTCGCTGAGAAAGGCCGGTTGCCCGATGAGCTTTTCGAGCAGATAAAGCACTTGGGGCAGGAATCATCGCTGGCGGTTACAGGTGATTTGCGGGCGGATGAGCGAAGTCCCGGCGGAGTTGAACTTGCTATAACCGATGCTCAGATTATCCACCCCACTGCCGATTACCCTATAACTCCCAAGTCGCACGGCATAGATTTTCTGCTCAGGCACCGGCATCTGCACCTTCGCAGTCGGCGTCAATGGGCGATTAACAGAGTCCGGCATACGGTGATTGACGCGGTTCGACGGTTTTTTAACGACAACGGTTTTACGCTTATTGATACGCCGATTATAACGCCCGTAGCAGGTGAAGAGGCGGCGTCGCTTTTCGAACTCGATTATTACGGCCAGGCGATGCACCTTACGCAGACTGGCCAGCTCTATCTTGAAGCGGCGGCGCTGTCGCACGGCAAGGTATATTGTTTCGGACCGACCTTTCGCGCTGAAAAGTCCAAGACTCGCAGGCATTTGACTGAATTCTGGATGGTCGAGCCCGAGGTGGCCTTTACCGACCTGCCCGGCCTGCTCGAGCTTAGTGAAAATTTCGTCTGGCGTATTGTTGCCGATGTCCTTGAGAAAAATCGCGCTGAGCTTGAGATTTTAGAGGCCGATATCGAGGTTCTGGAAAAAATCAAACCGCCGTTTTATCGGCTGACATATACCGAAGCAGTGGACATCCTGACCGGCGATAAAGCGCAGCAATTTCTGGCCGAGCAGCTTGCCCGGTTGAATTCTCGAAAAGATCAAGTGGAAAAGAAAATTACCGAGCTTGAAGCCCAGCAGAGCCAGTCGATGAAAAAATGGAAAGCTGATAAAATCGCCGCCGAGCTTATTGAACTGCGTGGTGAGCTGGCCGAGCTTGAACAGAAAATCGAAAATAATCCCGTTCACGCAAAACTGGCAGCGGAGTTTCAATGGGGCAAGGATTTGGGCGGTTCTGATGAGACGATAATTTCGAGTATGCACGACAAACCTGTTTTTATTACGCATTATCCACGACAGGCAAAGGCTTTTTATATGAAAAAATGCCCGGAAAACGAGCAGGTGGTAGAGAATTTCGACCTTATAGCACCGGCGGGGTTCGGCGAAATCATTGGCGGGTCAATGCGTGAGGACGATTATGAAACACTGCTGGAGCGGATAAATGAACACAGTCTGAATCCCGACAATTATTCATGGTATCTGGATTTGCGAAAGTACGGCTCTGTGCCGCACGGCGGGTTCGGGCTGGGTATCGAACGCACCGTCGCCTGGCTGACCGGCGAAAGACACATACGCCAGTGCATACCGTTTCCGAGAATGCTCGATAAGGTCTATATCTGACAAGCCGATGGCCGACTGGACAATTCAAAAACTACTCAACTGGATTACCGATTATTTTACGCAAAAGGGTGTCGATTCGCCTCGGCTTTCGGCGGAAATGCTGCTGGGTTATGTTCTGAATCTCAAGCGGATCGAGCTTTATACCAATTTTGACAAGCCTGTCGATGCCGCCGACCTGGCTCGGCTCCGGGAATATGTAAAAAGGGCGGCTGAGCATGAGCCGGTAGCATATCTGGTAGGGCATACCGAGTTTTATTCGCTTGAAATTGATGTTTCACCGGCGGTGCTGATACCCAGGCCAGATACCGAGGTCCTCGTGGAAAACGCTGTCGGCTTTTTACGGCAGCAGGGCGGTCGGAGGTTTGTCTGCGATTTATGCACAGGTTCGGGGTGTGTGGCGGTGGCGATTGCCAAAAATCACCCCGATTGCAAGATAATAGCGACGGATGTTTCGTCGGATGCTCTGGAAATCGCCGCGGCAAATGTTGCAAAGCACGGCCTGGAAGACCGCATCGAACTGCGCCAGGGTCATTTTTTCGAACCACTTTTGCCGTATCTGGACAAGCAGCGGTTTGATTTGATAGTGGTCAATCCGCCTTATGTAAGCGACTCGGAATATGCCGGTCTTGATCGCAATGTTCGAGATTATGAACCTTCATCGGCGCTTCTGGCAGGGCAGGATGGCCTGGACGCATACAGGCAGATAATCCCGCAGGCCTCGGAACACCTCACCGACGACGGCGTTTTAATGCTGGAAATCGGCTATGAACAAGCCGAGGCGGTCAGCAGATTGCTGGCAGAAACAGGCGATTTCTCCCCGCCGCAAGTAAAGAAAGATACCGCAAGCCGCGACAGAGTGGTAATCGGCCTAAAGAAAAAGCAGGTGTGTGTTTAATGCGTATCACTCGGTGGTTTGAGAAAATTTTGACAAAATTACTTGCAGGCGGTAGATTCATAGATATACTGTATGAGTTGAAAGATGCGGGTGTAGCTCAGTGGTAGAGCGTCACGTTGCCAACGTGAATGTCGTGGGTTCGAATCCCATCACCCGCTTTGCCCGGCAGGGCAGATGTAAATATAGTATTTGCGAGTTACCGGCTAAGCTGTAGTTTGGCGTTGGTCGCTTATACGCTGGTCCCGGCTATGCGGGATGGTCAGACCGGGCTGCGGGGAAGTGTTCCCTGGGGCTTTTTTTATTTATTGAAGTTGATATTTAAGTTAGCAGGAGTGGGCAGATGGCTCAGGATCAGGAACAGAAAGATCAGGAAGAACAACAGTTTGAAGGCACGGTAGATGTCGAAGATGTAGGGCCTTGCAAGAAAAAAGTCTCTATTGAGATACCTGAAGAACAGGTAAAAACCGCCCGGGAAGAGGAATACACGAATCTGCAAAAAGACGCTGAATTGCCCGGCTTCAGGAAAGGCAGAGCGCCTCGTCGGCTTCTTGAAAAACGCTTTGGCGATGATATTTCTGAGCGAATAAAGCTCAAGCTGCTGGCTGAGGTCAGTGAGAGCGCATTGAAAGATAAGGAATTGGATGCGTTGAAAGATCCGGATATTGACTTCAAAAAGATTGAACTTCCCGAATCCGGCCCGCTGAAATTTGATTTCGAGATTGAGGTCAGACCGGAATTCGAACTTCCTGAACTCAAAGGCATACCTGTAACAAAGCCCGTTGAAGATATTACCGATGAGCAGGTGGACCAGGAATTACAGCAACTGCGTAAGTATTCCGGCACATGGGCGCCGAAAGAAGACGGTACGGTCGAGGAAGGTGATCAGGTTATTGCTAACGCCGCGATTCATCTGCACGCCCGTGAAGATGAGGAAACAAAACAGGAAGTTGAAACCGATGAAGACGATAATCAGGTAAATCCCAACGAAGCGGCGGATGAAAAAGCGGAAAATATAGAAATTTTCGTTCGCAAAAACGGCTTTGTAGATGAAGTCCCGGTCGAGAATCTCGACGAACTGCTGACAGGCGCAAAACCTAAGGATAAGGTAAAAACGACCGTTGATGTTCCAAAGACCCATTATAATGAATATTACCGCGGCAGAAAGATAGACCTGGAGATAGAAATCCACGATATAAAATATCTCAAGCCTGCTGAGTTAAATGAAAGTTTTCTTGAGCGTTTCGGTGCCGACAGCGAAGAAGACCTCAAAGATAAAATTCGCGAATCCCTTGAAGCACGGCAGGAACAGCAGGCAAGAATGCAGATGACCGAGCAAATTCAAAAATACCTTGCAGAAAACACCAGTTTTGAACTTCCGACTGATATAGTCGCTGATCAGGCAAACAATCAGCTCCAGCGTCAATATGTGTCGCTGCTTCAGCAGGGCCTGTCAAAAGAAGAACTGTTGGAGAAAACCGAGCAGCTTAAAGCATCAAGTGAAGAACAGGCCAGGGAGCAGCTTAAGACATTTTTCATAATGGACAAAATTGCCAAGCAGCTCGATGTTGAAGTAACGGACGAAGAAGTAAACGGCCAAATAGCCCAGATAGCGATGCAGCAGGGCCAAAGGCCGGAAAGAATGAAAGAAAACCTGCAACAGCGCGGACAGTTGGATCAGTTAAAGATGCAGATAAAAGATGACAAATCGCTTTCGCAATTACTTGAATGGGCGAAAGTTGAGCAGGAAAAGCCGAAAGAAAAAGAAACCAAAGCCCAAAAAGACGAAAAGTGAGTAAAGAATAAAACCGATAGAGACAAAGAATGAAAACCTTTGTGCCGTAACTTAAGAATCCGAATGCTTCTTTTAGGAAATATATAAATGTTAGTAGATCATCCGGGAAAAGATATTCTAATGCCCGAACACCGCGAAATCCTGAATCAATACGGCCAGTACCAGCGATTCCGCCAGATGAGCCTGGACGATATGCTGCTGGAAAATCGCATCGTATTTCTGATAGGCGATATTTCTTATGCAAGGGCGGCTGAGGTGATTATGAAAATTCTGTATCTGGACAATCTCAAGAAAGATTCGGAGATAAGCCTCTATATCAATTCCCCAGGAGGAAATGTTGATGATACGATGGCTATTTACGACACAATGTGCTATACAAGCTCGCCGGTATCGACCTATTGCATAGGCAGGGCAATGTCAGGTGCTGCCATAGTGCTTGCTGCCGGAGAAAAGGGCCATCGTCATGCACTGCCTCACGCAAAGATCATGCTGCACCAGCCCTGGGGCGGAGTAGGTGGCCAGGCTTCTGATATTCAGATACAGGCAGAGGAAATACTTCGAACCAAAGAAATGCTTAATAAACTTCTGGCAAAACATACGGGCCAGCCTGTAGAAAAAATCGCCGCCGAAACCGAGCGGGACAGGTATATGGACGCCTATCAGGCGATGAAATACGGGCTTATTGATGAAGTCCTTGACGATGAAGAAACCGAAGAAAAGCCGGAAGATAAAGACAAAGGCAAAAAATAAACTACTGCGATAGCGAATTTACTGAGGAATCTAATGCAGGAAATGAACCAGTCTCTGGTACCGATTGTAATTGAAACCACCGGCAGAACCGAGCGAGCGTATGATATATACTCCCGCCTGCTTAAAGATCGGATTGTATTTATTGGCGGCCAGGTGAATGATGAAGTGGCCAATCTCATTGTTGCGCAAATGCTGTTTTTGAGCAATGAGGACAGTTCTGCCAAGATACACTTCTATATAAATTCTCCCGGCGGCTCGATTACCGCAGGACTTGCTATCTATGATACTATGCAGTTTCTCAGGTGTGATGTTGCCACATACTGCGTAGGTCAGGCCGCAAGTATGGGAGCCGTGCTGTTGGCTGGCGGAGCATCCGGACAGAGATATCTCCTGCAAAACAGCAGGGTGCTGCTGCATCAGCCGCTCATCGCTGGCATAATGCAGGGCGTCGCTACTGACCTGGATATTGAAGCTAAAGAAATTATCCGAATACGGGAAAGACTTTACGAAATACTGTCTCATCACACAGGTCAGAGTTCTGAAAAAATCCAAAAAGACTGCGACCGAAACCTCTGGCTCGATTCCCAACAGGCCATAGATTACGGTTTGGCAGACACAGTGCTGGAAAAAGCTCCGGAAGTTGAGCACAAGGACAAATCTCAATAGGAAATTCAAATGAAAGCAGTTCATTTAGCTGTTTTAGCTTTATTGCTGTTTCAGGTCTTTAGTGGCTGTCAGACGGCTGACCAGGAAAGGCTGATGGCGATGCGGCGCCAGATGGTCGAGTTGGAAACAGAAAATGAAAAGCTGCTGAATCAGTTTCATCAATACCAAAGTGAAAATGAGCGTTTGCACAAGCGTCTGGCACGCCTGACCGAAATCCGGGAAAAAATAAAAGCCGAAGATATCTACAATCTTCGAAGGGTCAGTCTTGGACGATATACCAGTTTATTCGACCAAAGCCGTGACGGGCAGGTAGATACACTTTTGGTTTACATTCAGCCGATGGATGAGCAGGGAGATATTATAAAAGCAGCCGGCTCGGTCAGCGTGAGTCTGTGGGATCTCAACGGCGAAGAATCACTTCGCCTCGGCCAATGGGAGATAGGCTACCAAGAACTCCGACACAAATGGTTTGCCAGTGTTATGACCACAAACTACCGCCTCAAGTTTGATATCACGGAAATTATCGAAACCTTCGATAGTCCCCTTACCTTGAGAGTAACATTCACGGATTATCTCAGCGGCAGAAAATTTGAAATGCAAAGATTGCTACAGCCTGATTAAGAATGGTGATTTTATCATTTGCCGTTTCTGTATCGGCAGGGCTGGCAAAAATGAAAAAGAAAAGGCCCTTCGGTTTGTTCCGAAGGGCCTTTATAAATCCTGGCAATACCTACTTTCGCCCGAAAGGACTATCATCGGCACGGTGCGCTTAGCTTCTGAGTTCGGAATGGGATCAGGCGTTTCCACACCGCTGTGGTCACCAGGAAGCTTGTTATCTCCCGCTTTAGCAGAAGAGATATTCACTTATAAATGCTAATATGTAGATGCGTCCGAGTAAATAAACCCTTTAAGCCGGACACACATCAAATAATGAATGATATGGTCAAGCGTTTGGACGTTAGTACTGGTTAGCTTAACACATTTCTGTGCTTACACACCCAGCCTATCAACCTGGTAGTCTTCCAGGGTCCTTCATCCCCGAAGGGAATGGAATTCTAATCTTGAGGTTGGCTTCCCGCTTAGATGCCTTCAGCGGTTATCCTTTCCCGACATAGCTACCCGGCGCTGCTCCTAGCGGAACAACCGGGACACCAGCGGTCGGTGCTTCCCAATCCTCTCGTACTAGGGAAACATCCTCTCAAAATTCCTGCGCCCACGGCAGATAGGGACCGACCTGACTCGCGTCGGTCTGAACCCAGCTCGCGTACCACTTTAATCGGCGAACAGCCGAACCCTTGGGACCGCCTACAGCCCCAGGATGTGATGAGCCGACATCGAGGTGCCAAACCTCCCCGCCGCTATGAACGCTCGGGGGAGATAAGCCTGTTATCCCCGGAGTACCTTTTATCTGTTGAGCGACGACCCTTCCACACGGGATCGCCGGATCACTAAGTCCTGCTTTCGCATCTGCTCGACCTATAAGTCTCGCAGTCAAGCACACTTCTAACTTTGCTCTCTATGCGTGATTGCCAACCACGCTGAGTGTACCTTTGAACTCCTCCGTTACTTTTTGGGAGGAGACCGCCCCAGTCAAACTGCCCGCCTAGCACTGTCCGGTGACCGGATCACGGCACACCGTTAGGTGTCTGACATATCAAGGGTGGTATTTCAAGGTTGGCTCCATGCCGGCCGAAACCAGCACTTCAAAGCCTCCCACCTATCCTGCGCATGATATGCCAGGCATCAATACCAGGTTACAGTAAAGGTTCACGGGGTCTTTCCGTCTTGCCGCGGGTATGTGGTATCTTCACCACAATTACAATTTCACCGAGTCCGTCCTTGAGACAGTGCTCCAGTCGTTACGCCGTTCATGCACGTCGGAACTTACCCGACAAGGAACTTCGCTACCTTAGGACCGTCATAGTTACGGCCGCCGTTTACCGGGGCTTCATTTTGCAGCGTCTCCCCGAAGGGATAACCGCGCCACTTAACCTTCCGGCATCGAGCAGGCGTCATTCTCTATACATCCACTTTTCGTGTTAGCAGAGAACTGTGTTTTTGATAAACAGTCGCCAGAGCCATGTCACTGCGCCCTCAGCACCCAGGCGAACCTGAGTCTGGAGGGACCCCTTATTGCGAACGTACGGGGTCAATTTGCCGAGTTCCTTAAGGACGGTTATCTCGAGCGCCTTGGGATTCTCACCCCACCTACCTGTGTCGGTTTTAGTACGGACACGCACCATCGTCCTGACGAGGACTTTTCTCGGCAACAACGCCGGCTGCTCGGGCATCAAATCGGCCCTCGCGGTCCTTCGGCGCCTTTGCGTCAGCGGATTTTCCTACTAACGGCGCCTCAGGCACAATAGCCACGACTAGTCAGCTTCCAGCCTTTGTTGCTGCGTCATCCCCTTCAGTACAAACCTTTGGCACGCGGCGCAGGAATATTAACCTGCTGTCCATCGTCTACGCCTTTCGGCCTCGACTAAGGGCCGGCTAACCCTGGGCGGATTTACCTTCCCCAGGAAACCTTAGGTTTTCGGCGAACAGGATTCTCACCTGTTTTATCGTTACTCATGCCAGCATTATCACTTGTTGCCGCTCCACCGCTCGTTACCGTACGGCTTCGACGCTGACAACAACGCTCTTCTACCACTTAACTGAACCGAAGTTCAGTTAAATCCGCGGCTTCGGTGTTCTGCTTGATTCCCGGTCATTTTCGGCGCCAAGTTGCTCGACCAGTAAGCTATTACGCACTTTTTAAATGGTGGCTGCTTCTAAGCCAACATCCTGGCTGTCACTGCAACTCGACCTCCTTAAGAACTTAGCAAGAACTTCGGGACCTTAACCGGCGGTCTGGGTTGTTTCCCTCTTGACCATGGAGGTTATCCCCCACAGTCTGACTCCCGAGATAATCTCTGCGGTATTCGGAGTTTGGTTGGGGTAGGTAGGCTGGTGGCCCCCTATCCCCATCCAGTAGCTCTACCCCCGCAGAGTAGTAACTCGAGGCTAGCCCTAAAGCTATTTCGAAGAGAACGAGATATCTCCAAGCTTGATTAGACTTTTACTCCTTCCCACAGCTCATCGCCCAACTTTTCAACGTTGGTGCGTTTGGTCCTCCAGGGATTTTTACATCCCCTTCAACCTGGCCATGGGATGATCGCTTGGTTTCGCGTCTGCCACATGCGACTAATCGCCCTATTAAGACTCGGTTTCCCTACGGCTCCGCACTTAAAGTGCTTAACCTTGCCACATACGACAACTCGCTGGCTCATTATGCGAAAGGCACGCGGTCACCCATTATACCGACGAATCGGTACCATAGGGCTTCCACAGCTTTGTAGGTGTATGGTTTCAGGTACTTTTAACTCCCCTTATAGGGGTGCTTTTCATCGTTCAGTCGCCCTACTGTCCACTATCGGTCGTCGAGTAGTACTTAGCCTTGGAGGGTGGTCCCCCCAGCTTCACACGGGGTTTCACGAGTCCCGTGCTACTCTGGTACGCCGGCATAACGCAGTGCCTTCACTTTCGCTTACAGGACTTTCACCTTCTATGGTTGGACTTTCCAGACCATTCTGCTAGCGAAGACTTTTATAACTGCTAACCGGCGCCCTCAACCCCAGAGAGCAAGCTCTCTGGTTTGGGCTATTCCGCTTTCGCTCGCCGCTACTTACGGAGTCTCTGTTGATTTCCTTTCCTGCAGGTACTAAGATGTTTCAGTTCCCTGCGTTAACTTCACTGACCTATACATTCAGCCAGTGATAACAAGGTCGGGTTGCCCCGCCTTGCTGGGTTGCCCCATTCGGAAATCCCGGGATTAACGGTTGCTAGGCACCTGCCCCGGGCTTATCGCAGCCTGCCACGTCCTTCATCGCCTCTCGACGCCTAGACATCCCCCATACACCCTTAGTAACTTGACCATATCATTCAGTACTTGTATGGTCCGCTCTTAGGTATTTATTAATTTAGCACTCGGAATGTCAAAGAAGTTTCTTGGTGAAACTTCCCGCATCTACATATTAACTTATAAAAGAACACTTTACATAGCTTTGAATTATTACTTCTGATTCAAAACAATGGAGACGATCGGGATCGAACCGACAACCTTCGGCTTGCAAAGCCGACGCTCTCCCAATTGAGCTACGTCCCCGGAGCCCCAATCTAAAAAAAAGATCAAATGGGCCCGGGTAGACTCGAACTACCGACCTCACGCTTATCAGGCGTGCGCTCTAACCAGCTGAGCTACGAGCCCATTAGCACAGCCATCCACGCCGGTTACAGCGATCGGGCGTTGTATTCTTTTTTCAATTACAAAAGAGCAATAAAAAAACCGCTGCACCAACTGCCAGCGGCTATTCGCTTGACGGTCTGTCAAACCAGCAGTTAATGCCTGAATTTAAAAGTTTTTGCCAGTCTCTTCAAAATCCTGAGTAACCTCTTTGTCTTTTGATGTTTCCAAATCCAAGAGAATAATGAAGTTTAGTAACCTATCGGCAACCGGTCAAGTCTTTTTCCAATTTTTTTGAAAAATTTTTTCAACCGCTTCGCCAATGTCCTGATTAATGCTCAAAAGTTAAGATAACTTCGAGTGATTAAACTGTCAACTCCATAATGCTACCCGCTAACGGGCTCGTTGTCAACGGGAATTCTTCGCTTTGTAGGAATAATTACGAGTTCCTGACAGAAAGGTTCGAGGACCCGCTGTTTTACGCCTTGATTATTTTTTTATCAGCCTGATATCATGTTTTGACAGGTTTTATGGACTTTAGAATCTCGCTTACACGGCTTATTGTGCTTGCTTTTAACACATCTTCAGTAACTTCGCGTGCAAAACCCATATCTATCTCTGAAACAGCCTGTTGTATTCGCAACAAATAGCCCGGCTCCAGGCTGAAGTGCCTGATGCCCATTCCAAGCAGAAACATAACATATTTTACATTGCTGGCCATATCGCCGCAGACAGAAACCTCTTTGTCGTGGCTGAGAGCCGCTGAAGCTATTTTACTTAATGCTCTTAGAACAGCAGGATGGTGCGGCATATAATAATCGGCAACGGTTTCATTTGTTCGGTCAACACCAAGCATAAACTGAACAAAATCATTTGTTCCGATAGAGAAAAAATCTACTTCTTTGGCGAACTCATCGATCATATCGACAACCGAAGGCAGCTCGACCATCATCCCTAATGTCGGGTTATTATTGTGCGGGATATTTTTTTTTGTCAAATATTCGCTGCATTGGTCAACTGCTTTTCGGGCTTCGAGAAAATCATCGAGCGAGGCAATCATAGGAAACATTATTTTGAGCTTGCCGCCCTGACCCGCCCGGAGTATGGCACGAAGCTGCATATCGAATATTTCACGGTGCTGAAGTGAGAATCTTATAGAGCGCATACCGAGAACAGGGTTTTGTTCTTCTGTATTATGATAATACGACAACACTTTATCGCCGCCTATATCAAGGGTTCGGAAAGTAATGGGTTTATCGGGCATCGATTCGATCAGCTTGCGATATATGGAAAACTGTTCCTGTTCCGTCGGAAAATCACTTCGTATCATAAAAGGAAATTCAGTTCTATACAGACCTACACCCTCTGCTTTTAATAGCCTGGCAAAATGCAGGTCAGACAACAGGTTGATATTTGCGTACAGATATACCCTTGTGCCGTCACGAGTGTGAGTTTGTGGCTTTATTATCTTGGCCTGGTCTTCGAGGGTGGTCCTGGTGGCAATTTGACTCTCAAATTTTTCGAGGATTTCTTCTGTCGGATTTATATAAACCAACCCGGCATGGCCGTCAAGCATAACAGGAGAGTTGTTAGGTATATCCAGAAGCTCGTATTGATTCGCGATGATCATAGGCATCTGAAGTGACCTTGCCAGGATAGCCAGATGCGAAGTAACCCCGCCGCTCACCAGAACGACTCCATCGGTTTTTTCTGAGGAGAGTTTAAGTAAGTCCGATGGAAACAACTGCCGAGCTATTACGATTTTTCCCGTCGAATTTGTTATGTCCTGAATTTCTTCAACAAGATTGCTTATTATTCTTATTGTCAGATCCTGAACATCGTGGATTTTTTCCCGCATATAAGTATTTTCACCGGCGGCAAGGCTTTGCATATACTGGCGAGCTACTCGAAGCACGGCCCGCGGCGGATTAACGCCTTCATTAATCAATTGTTCGATTTGGCCTATGAAATGCTTGTCCTTAAGTATCATCAGATGCGACGCGAATATCATAGCCGCGGCGTCTGAAAGTTTTATCTCGACCTGGCTTTGTAGATCCTCAAGCTGTGCGGCGGTTTGCTCAACAGCTCGGTGGAAATCCTCCATTGTGTACTGAGTCGAAAAGTCACGCTCCAGAAGAAGAGACATTGATTTGTGCTTATCCAGCACGAGGGCAGGAGAATAGGCAAACCCCTCCGATCCGACTTTGCCTTTAGCGAAACTAAGCCCGGCCCGGCCGGGTGTTGTGGAATCTTTCTGTTGCGGTTCATCCTTGTGCAGGGTCATAACAAAACGAGCGTTGTCGATGATATCGGCCAGTGCCGAGGCGACTGATTCAAGTGTCGCAATATCATGTTCATTGTAGCAACTGTTTTTACCCCTTTGCAGTACCAATACCCCTATCCTGTTTAGTCCTCTCTTTATAGGCACTGCCAGAAAGCATTCATAAAGCTCTTCGTCAATACCCGGAAAATACTTAAAATCAGAGCTTCTCGAAGCATCGCTTTCGCAGACTGGTCTGCGTTCCTTTAGGCAAAGGCCGGTAAGTCCCTCCCCAAGTCGTAATTTTACCTGACTTACAGCATCTCGGCTCAGTCCGCGAGTTGCGCGCAGAGTAAGGATTTCATTTTCGTTATCATAAAGATATATCGAACATACATCAGAGCCGGTCAGCTCCGCCAGCATATTAACCGTTTTATCAAGCAACACCTCCACCGTTACTGATTCACGGAAAAGATGGCTAAGCTCACTAATAGAATCTAATATCTTTTGATGGTTCATAATTTATCCTGGGATTTAGTCTTTTATTCCCAGGTCGTCTTTCGTAATAAGGCTGTCAAACTCATAGCCTGCCTGTGTTATATTTTCTTTTGCGCCCTGTTTACGGTCGATTACTGCCACGATTTTAGTAACTGTCGCACCGGCATCAGCGATAGCTTTAGCCGCTTCGAGCACCTGTCCGCCGGTTGTCGCGATATCCTCAACAAGCAGTACCTTATCGCCGGGGCCCAGCTTGCCTTCGATTAAATTAGATGTTCCGTAGCCTTTTTCGTGTTGGCGCACGATTATCCAGTTTTTGCCGCTTGCCATGGCCGTAGAAGCCGCAAGGGCTACTCCGCCAAGAGCGGCTCCAGCTATTATGTTGACATCTTCGTCTATGTAGCGAGCAAATTCTTCTCCGAGGGCCTTCAAAATATCAGGACAGGTCTCAAAAAGGTATTTGTCCATGTAATATTTACTTTTTTTTCCGCTTCGAAGGGTAAAATCTCCTTCGAGATACGAAGTTTCTTTAATCCGTTTTATTAGCTGATCACGGTCCATCGTTTTTGTCCTCTTTTAAAGTTCATACATTCAGTTCAACTTTTCTGTTCAATTCTTTAGAGTAATTTCGGCGAATTCGGCGAATGTGAGTCCGAATAAATTCGTCCACCTGCTCAGGCGCTCTGCCGATATAACTTTGCGGATCCAGCAGGGCGTCTATATCGATATTGGCAAAGGCCGGATCCTTTTTCAGCCTTTCTATCAGGTCATTTTCATTGCCGAATTTCTTTACCTGCCCGGCAGCCTCCTGTGAGTGTGCCCTTATGCTTTCATGCAACTGCTGTCGATCTCCACCGGCTTTTACCGCCGCCATCAGGATATTTTCGGTAGCCATAAACGGCAGTTCTGCCTGGATGCGTGTTTCAATTACTTTCGGATATACCACCAGCCCGTCAAGCACATTAATCAGTATCTGCAAAATCCCGTCAATAGCCAGAAAAGCTTCAGGAATTACAAGACGCCGATTGGCCGAGTCGTCCAGCGTTCGCTCCATCCATTGTTCGGCAGCGGTCATCACGGTGCTGGAAGCCAGTGAAATCACGAATCTGGCAAGGGCTGTCGTTCTCTCGGATCGCATCGGATTTCGCTTATATGCCATCGCCGAGCTTCCTATCTGAGTCTTTTCAAAAGGCTCCTCAAGTTCCTTTAGGTTAGCTAAAAGGCGTATATCATTGCAAAGTTTATGTGCCGACTGGGCTATGCCCGCAAGGGTGTTTACTACGAACATATCAATTTTTCGCGGGTAAGTCTGGCCGGTAACTGTGCAGGTTTTTTCAAAGCCGAACGCCGCCGCCAGCGCCTTATCGAGTTTTTTTACCTTTTGGTGGTCGCCGTTGAAAAGCGACAGAAACGATGCCTGTGTGCCCGTAGTGCCTTTTACGCCCCGAAACGGTAGATTCTCAAGCTGAAATTCAAGCTGCTCAATGTCCAGCACAAAATCGTAACACCACAGACTTGCCCGCTTGCCGACGGTAGTAAGCTGTGCAGGTTGATAATGCGTAAAACCAAGTGTCGGCATAGACTTGTATTTTTCAGCGAAATCGCCCAGCAAATGTATAACCATGGCCAGCTTGCCGGCGGTTAGTCGCATTGCGTCACGCATTATAATCAAATCAGCGTTATCACCGACAAAGCAGCTTGTAGCACCCAGATGAATTATCCCTGCCGCGGCAGGGGAGGCGTCGGCGAAAGTGTGCACATGCGCCATAACATCGTGCCGAAACTTCTTCTCATACTGGCCTGCCTTTGTGAAATCAATGTCGTCCAGATTCTCTGACATCTCATTGATTTGCTTGTCGGTAATATCAATTCCTAATTGCTTCTGAGCTTTTGCAAGTTCAAGCCACAATTGCCTCCAGGTTCGGAATTTCTTTTGCGGGCCGAAAAGTTCGGACATTTCAACAGAAGCGTTGCGCTCGACCAGCGGACTGCTGTAAAGTTTTTTGTCATTCGGCATTTGAAAATCCTGTTCAGATATTTTGCTTTTGTGCTTTTTGTATCTGCTCGTGACACCTTTCAAGCAGCTCGTTTATCTCGTGGAGATCCTCGCTGTTGATCTCGAAATTCGAAGCCTCCGCCGTTTCCTCTATCTGGCTGGGTTTTCTGGCTCCGACGATAGCGGCAGTAACTTCCGGCCTGCGCAGCACCCAAGCTATCGCCAGCTGAGCAGGCGTCCGGCCGTTTCGAGAAGCGATCGGTTTAAGCTTCTCTACCACATCAAGATAGATCGAGAAAAGCGGTTCGGTAAATTCAGGGCTTTTTTTGCGGTGGTCATCAGCCGGTATCTTTTGCATATACTCATGACTGAACTTCCCGGTTAGCAGCCCTCTTTTTAACGGACTGTAAGCCACAACGCCGATATTATGCTGTGCGCAGTACTCCAGCAGTTGCCATTCCGTTTCGCGGGCGAGCATGCTGTAGGGTGGCTGTAAGGATGCTATAGGATGAATACCCTTTAGACGCTCCATTTGCTCAATGCTGAAATTCGACACCCCGATATGCCTTACCCATCCTTTTTCGACGCACTCTGCCATTGTTTCCCAGCCTTGTTCTATATCTTTGTCCGGCTGAGGCCAGTGCATCTGATACAGGTCTATTTGATCGATGCCCATCCGCTTAAGGCTTTTTTTGCACTGGCTTAGAATGTGTTCTCTGGCAAGTATATTCCCCAACTTTTTTTTGTTTTTATCACAGTCAGTGCCGCATTTGGTTGCGATATACGGTTTGAATCTGGTCTGCTTGAGTGCTTTACCGATAAGTTCCTCTGCATGGCCGCAACCATACACCGGAGCGGTGTCTATCCAGTTTACTCCAAGCTCGAGTGCGCGCAAAATAGACTGAACAGCCTGACTGTCATCCTGCGGGCCCCACCCATATTCCCAGGGACCGCCTATTGCCCATGTCCCCAAGCCTATGTTCGTAAGTTGTAAATCTGTGTTACCAAGTTTGTTGGTTTTCATAATTCTTGCCTCCCTTTTTAAACTAAATGTTCAGAATCAGTACTTAACTTTGGTATAGGATATTACGAATAAGGGCATTTATCAACGCTTTTATACCCGTTTTCCGTCTGCAAGCGCGCACAAATCCCGCAATTTACATTTTTTCATAGCCGCTGCGTGTCTTACTGAGTTTGTTTACCAGCCCTCGCCCTGAGGATCTTCGGATACTGGCTCATTCCACAAATCAGGATCGGCGAAGTATCGTTTGACCATCATTGCTGCTGTTACTCCGTCGCCAATGGCTGTGGCAAGCTGCATCGCCGCGCCGATTCGGCAGTCGCCGGCGGCGAATACACCGGGTACGCTCGTGCGAAGATAGCCGCAATCAACCTTTATGAATCCTTCATCACTGAGATCAACAAATCCCCTGAGAAATCCGGTGTTGGGCTTTGTTCCTACGAAGATAAAAACGCCGTCGCAGGAAAAATTCTCTTCTTCACCTGTCTTTGCATTTTTTAGCTTTACTCCTTCGACGCTTTTCGATCCGTATATCTCCGTGGCGACGGTACTTAGGCGGAGATCGAGATTTGAGTTTTTGTCTTTGGCTTTTTCAAGAAGTTCATCAGTCAGAACTTTTGTAGCGCGAAATTCATTCCTGCGGTGAATTAATGTTACATCCGAGGCAAATTTGGTCAGGTGCAGTGTTTCTTCAACCGCAGTATTGCCGCCGCCTACACAGAGTACTTTTTTATCTTTGAAAAAAGGAGCATCGCAGGTTCCGCAGTAGCTCACACCGGCCCCGGCATTCCTGAAAGTATCTTCGCCGGGGATGCCGAGTTTGCTGTATGAGCTTCCGGGTGCGAGTATCAAGCCGCGCGTCAAAAATTCATCTTTGCCCGCTTTTAGCCGAATATTGCCGTCAGGCAACTTTTCAAGGGCGCTAACCTCTCTGCCGGTTTTAATTTGCGCGCCAAATGATTCGACTTGTTTCTGCATCTGCATCACAAGCTCTACACCCGATATTTTCACGATTCCGGGGAAGTTTTCAATGCGGTCGGTTGTGGTAATCTGTCCGCCCGGCAAGAGTTTTTCAATCACAGCGGTCTTGAGTTTGTCTCTGCCCGCATAAAGCGCAGCCGCCAATCCTGCCGGACCGGCCCCAATTATTATAACATCATAGAGATTTTCCTGTTCTGCCATATTGAACCTGTCAAAAAAATAAAATAAATCTTTTGAAAATTTCTCCTCAGCTAATGGTAAGCTCCCGCATCATATCTTCATCAAATATATAATCACTCATTTGCGGGAACAGTTTTTTTATAGTCTCGGTATCAGTCTTTTCAAATTCCAGTGTTCCATCGGGGCTTGCGACTTGTGTTCTATATATCGAATAATCCTTACCAAGAGTCCATTCATAAGACATATCGCCTACAGCCGGCTCCATTCTTATTAAAAAAGCCTTGTGACCGTTTTTCTCGTCTGTTGTTTCAACGCTTACAACTGACGGCATCAACGCGCCGTCAGGGGTGAGGATATCCAGCAGAACTTCAGAACCGGATTTTTCGGCCAGTGTCCGGATGGCAAGCTCCATCGAGAGATATGGAAGCATAGCAGGGCCAGTATAGTACTGCATCGGTTGCTGAGCTGCTCTTAAAAGACGCAAAGAACCGCCTTCGTATGACATATTTACCGCCTCCCGGCTGCCAAGGCGGACCCTCTGCGACCTGCATACAAATCGCTCCATATCTTCGCAGACTTCAAAAGAGGTAAATATTTCGCTTTTATCAGCAATATACATCAGGCCGTTTGTAATTACGCTTGAATCAATATTTTGATTAATCGCGATATCGGAAGAAAAACCGGCGATATTGCCTTCCGGGTCTTTAATAAGGAAGCTGTTCTGGCTACTTCCATCTGTCAAATAGTAGGCCAGCCCGTTTTGCTTTATTAGCGAAACTATTTCCGCACCGGCCGCGAGCAGATCGTTTGGTTGAATTTGAAGGTTATCAGCAATTGATTGGAAAATCCGTTGTGTCCGCTGAATATCTCCGGTGGTATCCTGCACTTCTATTTCAAGACCTCTTCCATAGTCCATTTTAGCCGTTCCAAGCATCATGACATAGCTTGATTCCGGCTCAGCTAAAATTGCATATTTAAATTTTAATCCCGACCCCTGCATTTGGCCGATAAACCCTACATTGAGTTTGGATGCCTTTGCTTTGCTTTGGAAATGCTCTTTCGGGCGCAGATGCTGGCTTGCGACCATATATCTGGTGCTTGCAGAAATCAATGGCATGGCCCCTGAGGGAGCATAGATGCTGTTTAATACAAAGTAATTGTCCTGGTGCTGCCAGTTGGAATCGGTGTGCCAGCCGGCTCCTTTTGGCATAGAGACCGATAATCCGCTGTTTGGCAACTCTAAAGGATCGGTTAAACGCACGGCCGACATTGCCGAGCTTATAAGCCAGGCGATAAACAGCATCGCCGCAAGAACGGCTGCGAAAGCGATTATATCGGTTTTCAATTTGTTCGAAATATAATTGTTTTCCATATATTGGCATAGTAAATCTTTGCAGGGTTTTTGCAAAGAGGAATTTGTTTTGTATATATTTATTAGTATAAGAGACTGGCCTTTTTTTCCGGGTCGAAACGAATGAATACGAATTATTGAGTCGCAGCTTTAAGCTACGGGGGTCTGAAATGAGTGAAATATTGACGCTGCGCGGAGCTGAGCCGAGGGCAATTCTGGAAGCTGCCGTACAGGAGAGGATACCGGCAGTAATGAGCTATTTGTCAAGGGGCAAATGGCATATAGCCAAAGTAATACCAACAGAAATAGGTGCAACACGAGTTGTTGTTGAACTGGTGCCCAGAAAAAAGCCACACCCCATAAACATCCGGTGCGAACAGCCGGTCGGACTTTCATTGAAACAACGCAACGGAAAAGTCATCTTCGAAACCGTTGTTATGGGGCTGGAACCGTCGCAGGACCCGCTTGGCAGAGGAAAAATTGTGCTTACGATGCCTGACCGAGCAGAACTTGTAGAAAGGCGAAGTTTCTTCCGCGTTGATGTGCCTGTTGGGATGGAGGTAAAAGTGGTGCTATGGCCTCACCGGCTGGAGCAAGATGCTGACAATGTCGGGAAAGATACGACCTATATCGCCGGGCAATTGGTTGATATTTCCGCAGGCGGTACGCAGATAGCAATTGACAGTTCAGATAAATCAGCCGCCAAAAGCGGGCAGTTTATCGGTGTTCGGTTTACACCTATGCCTTTCGAGCGGCCGGTGATGTTTGACGGGCAGGTACGGAATATACTGCCGACTGCCGACGGTAAAAAAGTTTGTCTTGGTGTCCAGATAATCGGATTGGAGACAAGTTCAAAAGGCAGACAAACCCTCGAACGCCTGTGCGATGTGGTAGAAAAATACTACCAAATGAATCAATCCGCTGGTTATAAACAGCCGGCCGGCGAGGGTTCGTCTGTAGATTAGACTAATCAGGCGGTTGATTTTTCGCCGGACGGAGCGTTTTCCAGAGGACTTGTAATTTGTAATCTCTGTTTTGAGCGTTCGTGTAGCCTGAGAACTTTATAATAAATCCATCTTCCCAGACCAAGTGCAGCGAAACCGCAGAAACCAAAAACCAGAGCAATTTGAAAACTCCAGATAACAAGCCCTATTCCCGCCAATAGCCAGAGCAGGTGGGTAAGCGGCTTTTTCCCTTTTACATATTGGTTGATAACATGGGGATAGCGTATTCTGCTGACCATAAGCACGCCAACGCCGATAGTGAGCAGCGGCAAGCCATAAAGCAGCGAATACCTTGCTATGATTGCCAAAGCCGAGCCTGCTTCAAATACATCAGGCATGCTCTGATAGAAAATCATCAGTGAAACCAGCGCACCTGCCGCGGCAGGGGTCGGCAATCCCAGAAAACTCATATGAGCGGCTTCATCTTCTTCGTTTTCGACATTGAACCGCGCCAGCCGTATAGCAGCGCAGCTTACATAAGCGGCGGCCCCAAGCCAAACAAAACGATCGAAAAAAGTTTCAAATGCTCCTGTAGGAGTTTGCCCTGAGTAAAATTCCAGCATTTTTATCATCAGATACGCTGGAGCCACGCCGAAACTTATCATATCGCACAAGCTGTCCAACTGTCCGCCAAAACTGCTGGTGCTCTGGCTCATCCTGGCTAATCTGCCGTCGAGCATATCAGCAATCATCGCGAGCAAAATCAGATAGCCTGCCAGTGAAAAATAGGGCAATCCGGTTACCTGGCCGTCCGCGGCGATAGCGGCTTTGCCGGCGAATGTAATGGCGGCGAAACCGCAGACTCCGTTAATTATCGTAACAAGTGATGGCAGGATGGTTATAGTTTGCAGACGGCGTTTGCGAACGCGTTTCAGTAATCTTTTTGTTTTGGTTGTTTTTTTATTATTCGTTCGCATTTTCATCCAATATCGACAGTATTAGCTTCATCAGGCACATTTTTGATGTCTTCTGCAATTTTATATTTTACCATAACTGTCAAGCCGGCTTTTACTTTCTGGCCTTTTTTTACCATACATTCGGCGGTTTCTGAAGCACAAAGATACAACTCTGTTCTTGAGCCGAACTTTATCATCCCGAACTTTTCCCCGATTCTCAGCACTGCTCCTTTTTGTGCTTTGCAGACGATTCTGCGTGCTATGGCGCCGCTTATCTGCCGCACTACGAGGCGATCCTCCGGTTGGGCAACTCGGCGGAGGTAAACGGCGTTTGATTCATTTACCCGGGCAGATTCAGGGTAGAGGGCGTTCTTGTATTTGCCTTTTTTGTAGCAGAATCCCTCAACTATTGCCTCACATGGGCTTCGGTTGATATGGACATTAAAAACACTAAGGAATATACCGATCCGAAGTGCCTTACCGCCAATGAAATCAGGTTCGTCGATTATCTCTATATCGGTAATTTTACCGTCGGCAGGGGATAAAAGTATGCTGTCATCTTTTGGGGTTTCCCGATAAGGATCGCGAAAAAACAAAAGCACCCATACCAAAAGCACCAGCAAAAAAGCCTCAATTACCCAAAAAAGCCAAAAACTGAGAAAAAAAACTCTCCCCAAAGCCGTCAAAAGCATCAGCCCAAGCAAAACAGCGGGAAATGTTGCCACTTGGGGCAAACCGAATCTTGTAAGTGGAATCCTCATACATTAATCATAACGACCTTTCACAAGACTATCAAGCACCAATGTAATGTGAGGACACTGGCGCAAAATAAAAGGCCGACAATCGTGCGTCGGCCTTTTTCGGAGGAGGAGAGTTGATGAAGACTGTATTAGCTTTATCGCTATTTGTTTTTCGTTTATTTCATCAGCATATACGGCAAATAAATCTATTGGTTTCTATTTTTTTTGAAAAATTTTAAATCTTTTCACCATTTTTCAAAGACACTTCTGTCGTGTCTGTATATAATTCGTAGTGAAAGGGTAGTTGTTCCCACTATTTTGAAAAAAAAATCAAATGAAATTGCAACATTTTTTGCATTCAGTGAAAAAGTGTGGTATTACTTTATTATTAAAGAGTTTTATATTGTTAAAAGAAAGGGAGTGTAAAT
>PWDX01000200.1 GCA_003553245.1 Phycisphaerae bacterium | reverse complement strand
TAATTATATTTGTATTTGCAAAATTCAGAAATATCTCTGCTACGCATAAACTTTTGTTCAGTAAGTACATGGGCGATTAGCTCAGTTGGCTAGAGCGCCTGCTTTACACGCAGGAGGCCACTGGTTCAAGTCCAGTATCGCCCATTACATAAGTCCTTAAAAGTCAACGCCTTGGGTTGACTTTTTTGCTTTCTGGGTCATCTGGGGGCGCCGCTCATTTGCCATTTTGCGTAACATTTTTGTAATTTCCTCGGCCAGAATTGATTTTTGAGAGGCTTTTTCATATTCCGACTCACTCGATATGAAGATTTTTTGCCAGCCACTCAATTTAATCTCTAAGGCGGAAAATCTTATTCTCCCGCCATAATAGCGAGTACTCGTGGCAATGATCGGTATATTTAGCCACTTTAGCCGTCAACATAACCAGAGATATTACGATTATTTATGCCGCTTCCTTTTCGCCAGTTTTGAAACAGGCTCTAAGAAACCAGCCATTAATTTGTCACGCAAAACCTTTTTTTATCATGGAGTCCCGATTCGTCCAAATATAAGCTCCCTGTTTCCGGGGAGCTTATATTCAGTGGCGATAATTTCGGGTTAAACAATATCCCATGGCTGACGGTAAGACCTTGTCAGCATTTCGTTTGCCTCGTCACTATTGGTGAACCTTTCGGCTTCAGGGTTCCATGCAAGTTTTTTGCCCACTCGAACCGCAATAAGCCCGATCTGGCACATTGAGCATGTTCTATGGCCTATTTCGGCATCTATCATCGTGGGGCGGTTATTCTTTATGGCGTAGATAAAATCCTCTTTGTGGGCACGATCTGCGATCTGCCGGTCGAACTCCCTTATATAAAGAATAGATTTGTCTTTTGCCTCGATCTGGGCATAACCCCAAGGCGCATAAATCCAGCCATCCTCACCTTCAACGCGTATGTAAGGTCGGTCGGTAAGATAGTGTAAAGTCACGCCGTCTGCATACTCATAATGTAAATCGAAAGTTTGCATCACATCCCAGATTCCGCTACCGAATTTTCCGGTTCCTTCCACCGAAACGGGCCCGGTTCTCTCAGTATCGTTAACCAGTTGTGCAACATCGATTAAATGCGTTCCCCAGTTTGTCACTATCCCTTCAGCTGTGGCACTGCAGCGCATCCAGCCGGGTCGGCCAAATTCCTTAGGTTTATGAACGCGATCAACGGTATAAGGTTTCATCTCGGCTGGACCGGTCCACATTTCATAATCGAGTTCATCCGGCACCGGCATCGGCGTAGGATCACCAACGGCGCCTTTATCAGAATCTGGCACACCTACCTCGATGTGTTTTACTTTGCCCAGGTATCCATTTAGTGTCAGTAGTGCAACCCTTTGCATGTATGCATTAGACCGGCATTCCGTATCGGTACGGAACACAACCCCGCTTTTTTCAGCGGCATCGGCTAAAATGCGACCTTCGCTTACAGAAAGTGAGAGAGGCTTTTCATGGCAGACATGCTTTCTGGCTTTGACCGCCTCCAGAGAGATAGGCACATGCCAATGGTCCGGAGTAGAATTCATCACCGCATCAATGTCGTCTCGTTTTATGATCTCGCGCCAATCGGTATAGCTTTTGCAATCGCTGTTTCCATAGAAATCATCGACTTTTGCTTTGCCTTGGTCAAGCCGCCATCGGTCCACATCGCAGATAGCCACAACTTTGGTATCATTCGAGTGTAGAAAAGGTGGGAGATTAGCATGAATCGCCTGGCGTCCCATGCCGATCATCGCAATATTGATCCGGTTAGAAGGTGCGTTTTTCCCAAGCACCGTTGATGGAACTATAGATGGAAATGCCATAGCTGCACCTGCTGTTCCAGCGGCTTTGAGCAGTTGTCTTCGCGTGATGTAATTGGAATTTTTCATTATTGCTTCTCGTTTTGATACCTCTCCTGAAAACTCTTCCAGGTTTCCATTGCTTTAGTAAGAGCTTCCTCAAAGTCCAGTTCTACAGTATAGCACTGAAGTCCAAATTGTCCTTCGTAACCTTTGTCTCTTAGAAACGCTACCAGTTCGTAAACATCAAAACTACCTTCGCCCAGCGGCTGGATCAATCTATCCCAGCCCATTTTTTGGGTATCACCTGTATCGGCCCCGTGAATCGAAACCATAAAGATATATGGAAAAGCAGCTTCGATGCTCTCTCTCCAGCCTTCTGATCCTTCAACTTTCAGATAGTGACAAAGATTGAAAGCGATTCCAGCATTTCTTCGGTTTATAGCCCTGGCCATGTCAACTGCATGAGAGATTTTTTCACCGTGCAGGGCGTGATGAGGATAAATCGCGACTTTGACATTGTAAGGATTGGCGTAATCGGCTATTTCCTGAATACCTTCAATGAACACCTGGTCTGCCAAATGTGAATCCAGGTCCAAATCATTATATAATACGAAGGTGATCAGCAGATTACGATCCTTGGAGTCTTTGATGATATTTTTCAGTTCTCCGTCATATGTTGCCTGATGGTCCTCATCAATGCCCATTCGGATATAAATTTCCGGCATCTCAAGGCCAACTTTATCCATGGCTTCACGCCATTCATAGTAGCCGTTTCCCCCCACACCAGCGAGACCGTAATAACCGATCTCTTTAATAAGAGCCACCCGGTCCTCTAAATCTTCCGGATCGCCTTCTAAGAGCCTGACCGCATTACTGAACGGATAGAATACATTATCAAGTTGTCTGCTTTGTTCTGCTTTTGAATTGACGGTTGTCGCCAAGCAGAAAAAAACCATCGCTAGTATCACATACTTTTTCATAAAATTCCTTTCATATAACTGCTTATTTTATACCGACCGGTACGACTAAATCCCGTTATATACCCGCGCTACTTGCAGTAGCGGCGTGCAAAAAAACCTGTGAAGATACCGCAAATGAACATCATTGTTCGATACCAGGCTATCCGTTGCTTATATATTATCTTTATACGCCTTGACTGATACATAGTTATACTAATTATCTGAATGCTTTGTTCGCAATTATATGTAAAGTCCCCCGCGAGTCAAATACTTTATGATAATAAGCCTCCCATATCACTTCAAGTTTTAGGATTCGCATAGCCGCAAGATTTAAACCATCCTCCAGCGATTGCGTTTGCAGCGTTAAACATATTTTTTACTTTTAAAATTCGATAATTTTATTATTTTATACGGCACTAAAAGCCCGAAAGGTTCTGCCTGGAGCTGCAAAAGGAGTCAAAGCTATGGAAGCCTTGCTTATATTGTTGTTACTTTTTATGATAATATCCGCTGTTGTCGCTCTTTACACAGAGGAATTGCTCTCGGCGGTTATTGCCGTTGGTGCGGTTGGATTCGGCAGCAGTGCCGTTTTTCTTTTGCTGGGTGCTCCCGATCTTGCCATCACTCAGATAGTTGTCGAAGTCGCAGCGCTGGTCTTGCTCATTCGGGCTACGATCAGCATCGGCGTAAAAACAACCTCTGCATGGCGCAGCGGGTGGCAGCCTAAAGCAGTTGCGGCGGCCGCTGTCATATTCTTGGTATTCGCGTTTTTGTCGTTTCGAGATATGCCGGAGTTTAGCGTACCGGTCATGGACAGAATCGCCGATGCTCCTTCGATTTTCTACCTCGAGGATGGTCTTAGCTCGACCGGTTCAACGAACCATGTTATGGGCGTGCTGCTGGACTTTCGGGCTTACGATACACTCGGTGAGGCTACTATAATTTTTACCGCGGTTTTTGGAACTTTAACACTGCTGAGAAAACGCGGCAAAAAGGCGGTAAACCGAAATGAATACAGCGGTGAAAAGACTTCCCCAAAGGGCTAAATTCTAAAGGTTAGTAATGAAGAATCGAAGTTTAATCATAGAGCGTGTATCGCGGTGGATGACACCGTTCATTTTTTTGTATGGGGTTTATGTCGTGCTTTACGGTCATTTATCTCCGGGCGGAGGGTTTCCAGGCGGGGTTATCCTGTCATCGGCCTTTATACTCATTCTTTTAGCTAAGGGTAAACAGCAAGCATTGAAAAACCTGCCTTACGGGTTGGCAAAGAAGCTTGACGCTATTGGAGCTTTGGCATTTATCTCTGTGGCATTGCTGGGGTTTGTCTTTACAGGAGTGTTTTTCGCCAACTTTTTGCAGCAATTATGGCCCGGTGAGCCTTTTCACATATTAAATGCTGGCACAATTATTCTAAACAACATTGCCATCGGACTAAAGGTATGTGCATCCCTTTTTCTGGTACTGCTCTTTCTAAGCATTTTGCGGATTTCGTTTGGCAAAAAAGGCCAAATGCAATCGATGGAGGACAGGTAGGCGTGGTTTACATATTAGCTACAATTTTGCTTATTGTTGGGCTTTTCGGTGTTTTTACACAGAAGAACCTGATAAAAATCATAATATCAGTATCTATTATCGAATCGGCAGTTAATGTATTTCTTATCCTCGTAGGCTACAGGTCGGGGGGGATCGCCCCGCTTATGACCGAACAGCACAGCCAAGCCGAGGTTTTTGCTTTGCATTCGGTTGATCCTTTGCCGCAGGCGATGATACTGACATCCATCGTAATCAGCCTCAGCATACTCGCTCTTATGGTTGCTATTTCACTTCGCCTTTATCATGTTTACGGTACATACGATATTACTGAAATCAGAAAGGCAAGGTTGAATTCCAAATCATGACAAATCTGCTGCCCCTAATGGTAGCCATTCCGCTGGCGGCTGGTTTTGTTCTTGCGTTGATACCAAGAACAGGCACTCGCACATGCAATGCCGTAGCGTGCGGTGCGTCAGCAGCTATTTTGGTTATAGCTTTGTTGCTATTCGGCAAGACCGATGCATACCAAATGGGTGGTTGGGAAATACCTATCGGAATAAATCTTTCGCTGGATGGTTTAAGCTGGCTGATGTTGATAATTATTGCCGTGGTCGGCTTTGCGGTGACACTGTTTTCATTTGCATATATGGACACTTACACCAGCAAAAATCGGTACTATTGCATTTTAATGCTGATGGTGGCCGGGATGAACGGCACGGCGTTAAGCGGAGATATCTTCAACCGTTTTGTTTATGTTGAGATTGCGGTTATAGCATCCTACATCCTTGTTGGGTTCGGCTGTGAAGCAGACGAGTTGGAGGCCGCACTCAAATATGCAGTCCTCGGAGCGATTGCTTCGGCTTTGACTCTTTTTGGTGTCGCGATATTATATGCCCTTTACGGGACAGTAAACATCGCTCACCTTGCCGAAAAAATTTCGTCAGGACCTCCTGTTGCCGCTGCTGCTTCATCTGTTTTTTTCGCGGCTGTTGTGATGTTGGCGGGGTTCACTTACAAATCCGCAGCGGTTCCTCTGCATATCTGGCAGCCGGACGCTTTTTCGACGGCGCCGGCTACGGTTTCGGCTGCGCTTTCAGGTGCGCTCATTCAAATTGTCGGAATCTACGCGATGATCCGAACGATGTTTATTGTATTTGGCATTACCGCATCAATCGGCTGGATATTGCTTTGCATTGGAATGTTGTCAATGGCGTTTGGGGCTGTGGCCGGGGCAAAACAAAGCGAGCTTCGACGGATGCTGTCATATCACAGTATTTCACAGATTGGCTACATTCTGGCTGGATTGGGTATTGGCTCGATTGTAATCGCCAGTGGTGAGGATTCTCCGGTAGCGGCTCTGGCTATAATCGGCGCACTCTTTCATATGGTTAATCACGCTGTTTTTCAGCCGCTGTTGTTTTTGACGGCCGGGTCAATCGAATCCTCGACGAAAATCCGGCAAATAAAAAACCTTGCCGGAGTTGCTCGAAAAAAACCTCTGACTTCGGCTGCTTCATTGATAGCGTCCTGTTCCATCGCGGGCGTACCGCCTTTTGGCGGTTTTTTCAGCAAGATGATGATAATTATTGCCTCGGCTCTGGCGGGTTATTATCTGATAGCAATCACTGTCGTGGCGATAAGTATCGTGACGCTCGTAGCATTTATGCGATTTCAGTATAAGATGTTCTTCGGCCAAGAAATCGAGCCTGCCAAAATTGAAAAGAAAACGCCTATATCAATGAAAGTTGCTATGGCAGCCCTGTCAGTTATCTGCATTGCGACATCTCTGCTTGCGATACCGGCTGTTCGCTCGGCTGTTCTCGAACCTGCCAAGGAAGCTATCGTTGATAGGGAAAGTTACATTAATCGATTAAACACGGATAATCAAAGCACTGCCAATCCGACCAATTACAAAACGGAGACAGGCAAATGAAAAACCGGATATTAGTTTTCGTTATTTCATATATTGTGTGGTGTGGTTTTGTGTGGGTGCATCGCGAGGTTCCGCCCGGCTGGGATGTTCAAAGCCTTTTGCTTGGCTTATTGGTTGCTGCTATGGTTGCGGCGATATTCGGCAAAAATTTTACAGAAAAGCCGGGCAGATTTTTTAACCCTGTCAGATGGTTTTACGCGATTGTTTTTATACCCGTATTTGCATTTTATTGTGTAAAAGCGAATTTGCAGGTGTCCTCATTGGTGCTGCACCCCAAAATGCCGATAAGGCCCGGCGTCGTAAAAATCCATACGAAGCTTCGCAGTAGAACGGCTTTGACCATTCTGGCAAATTGCATAACGCTTACCCCAGGAACGCTGACCATTGAAGCTACGCAAAAAGGCGTGCTCTATGTTCACTGGATTGGCGTGCTTACCACTGACGAAGCCGAGGCCAGTAGAATGATTGCCGGTCAGTTTGAGTGGTTTTTGAAAAAAATATTTGAGGATTAAACTATGCAGATTTTCATATTTATAGCTCTGGTGATGCTTATGCTTGGAAGTTATATGTGTCTTTACCGGCTGGCAAAAGGTCCGACCGCGCCCGACAGAACTGTTGCTATAGATATCCTGGGGATTATTCTCGTGGGATTTTGCGCTATGCTTAGCATTCTGCGGGGCGAGGATTATTATATGAGTATAGCGCTTGCGTGGGCATTGTTGAGCTTTATCGGAAGCGTCGCTCTGGCGAAATATCTCGAAGGGAAAGAATTCGATGAATGAATATATCGGCATAGCGATGATAAGCATTGGTATCGTATATGATATTTTCGGCTGCCTGGGACTGGTCAGACTGCCGGATGTTTATACGCGATTGCAGGCAGCGACCAAAGCGGTAACAATGGGGACAAGCCTTATTCTTATTGGCGTAGCCGTTTACGCAGGTATCGGAGCTATCTCGGCCAAGGCAATTATATGTATGTTCTTTGTATTATTAAGTTCCCCCGCCGCGGCACACGCTATAGCGAGAGGAGCGCACAGTTCCGGCATACGAGTTGAGCGAGTAACCGCCGAGGGGCTGATAGGGCGAACCATAGAATCGGAGCTTTGGGATATTATTCGCGAGGGATATGAATTTGAAAAAGACTACTTCGACCACATGCTCGAATCGTCTCCTATTCTCGATCTGGAAGAAAGCATGTCAAGCCACGAACTTTACAAAAGAATATCGGAGATATTAGGTCAACGAGTCAATAGACCGCCGGATATTATTCAGGCAAAACTCATTGAGCGGGAAAAAGAATGCACCACCGCTCTTGCGCCGGAACTGGCCATACCTCATATAATCGTCGAAGGTGAAAAAACCTTTGAAATGCTGATAATCAGGACTAAAAATGGTTCCTGGTTTTCCGAGAGCTCGCCGAATGTTCATGCTATATTCGTGCTTGTAGGGACAAAAGACAAATGGCATCTGCACCTGCGAACACTGGCCGCAATCGCAACAATTGTCCAAACCGAAAACTTTTATGAAAATTGGCTAAAAGCCCAAGATACAGACCGGTTAAGAACCCTACTGCGAGAGCGTTCAAAGCTGCGGCACGAAAAGAAAAAGGGCAAAAGCACTCCGGACAATGGCGTGTCCCGTCGTTAAGGGATCCATAATGAAAATAGTCATAGACCATAAGAAAACGGTGATGCTGATTTTGATCTATATCATTGTCGGTATTGTAGCCGGTATTGGTGCGATTGTGTTTCAGCAATTGCTGTCTATCCTCAATATATATTTTATGGAGGGCATTGTTGGCTATACCGACATCCAGATAGTTACTGGAATTCGCAGATTTTCACTTCCGTGGGAAAGGCCTGAATTGAGAATGTGGCTTATTCCTGTTTTGGCTGGAGCAGGCGGACTAATAACGGGTCTTATAGTTTATGGTTTTGCACCCGAAGCTGCAGGACATGGTACTGATGAGGTAATACACGCATATCACAAGAAGAAAGGTGAAGTGCGCTTTCGCGTAAGTTTAATAAAAACGATCGCTTCGGCTATAACTCTCGGCAGCGGCGGCTCCGGCGGAAAAGAAGGGCCGATTGCTCAGATAGGCGCCGGATTTGGTTCGTTTATTTGCACCAGAATACTTTTTTACAGAAAATACCGCAAAGAAATTATGCTGGCCGGAATGGCGGCGGGAATTGCCGCGATTTTCAGGGCTCCGCTGGCAGGGGCGATATTTGCCGCGGAAATACTACATTCAGATATGGAGTATGACGGCAGAGCATTAATACCGGCGGCTTTGGCCTCGGTGGTTGCTTACGGCGTATATGCCCTCTATTTCGGGTTCAATCCGGTTTTTGTAGTGCCTGCTTTTTCATATCAGTTTGCCCTTGTACACCTTGTTCCATTTACGGTTTTAGGGCTGCTTTCAGCGGCATTTGCCATTATTTTTGTGAGGCTGTTTTACTTCATAAGGGATGTCTTCAAAAGAGTGAAAATAAAGCCTTTCCTGAAACCTGCTATTGGCGGTCTTTTGACGGGGATGGTCTGCATATTTTTCCCCGAAGCACTGGGAGAGGGTTCTTTCCATCTGCAGCGAATGATTGGCGGTGAAATCGCCTTCGGGGCATTAGGATTGCTAGTGGCGCTGAAAATGCTTACAACCTCTTTTTCAATTGGTTCGGGCGGGTCTGGAGGTATTTTTGGGCCTTCACTGTTCATAGGGGCTGCCCTTGGCGGAGCATTTGCCGGTGTTTACATGTTGCTTGTTCCCGGCTCGGAAATTCCGGCAGTTGTTTTTGTATTACTTGGTATGGTAGCGTTCTTTGCCGGCGCCGCTAACGCACCAATATCGACGGTTATAATCATCTCGGAGATGACCGCGACATTTACTTTGATTGTACCTTTTCTCTGGGTTTCGATGTTCGGCTATATATTCTCTCAACGGTGGAACATTTATGAAAAACAGGTGCCGATAAGAAAGAATATCCTCGAAACCGAAAATTAGCCTGCTTATAGCGAATAGCCGGGCTTCAATGTCAGGACATTTCCGTCTTTTTTAAGCTCTACGCTCTCTTTGTGTATGGCAACAACCTTATGGTTGGCAACAATTTGACCGGTTTTAACAATTTTACCACCTATAACAGCAACCGGACTCTCCGGACTGTAGATGATACCTGTGAGCTTGTTTATAACTTCAGGCTCAGCGGCCTCATCCGCTAACAGTTGTCGTTTTAACTGAGGCAGCCGGACATTCAGAGCGTAGTCGCGCTTTT
>PWDX01000245.1 GCA_003553245.1 Phycisphaerae bacterium | reverse complement strand
TGCAACAACATCATCATCCAGACCGTTATGTTCCAGCAGCTTGCGTATAACATCGGCCCCTTTACGGGCAGTGCGGCTGTCATCTTCACCCAAAAACTGCTCAGCCCATTTCAGCGCACTGTCACGAACTTCAGCCGAAACCTCTGTTTGAGAATCGGTAAGATATGAATAATAGCACGCCTGACCAAGAGCCCCGAAAAGCTCAACACGAACCTGAGGATCATCTTCTACCTCGAGCTGGGCCAATAGTGCTTCGGCAGAATCAACATCACCCATAACTGCCAGAAGTTCCGCTGTCTTGAGCCGGATATCCCTGCTATGATCAGACACCAGTGATACAAGCTGGCTGCCAAGTTCAGTGGGCATCCTCGAATCCGTTCCCATTCGCCACTCACTGACTTTGCCAAGAGCCCACATACGAACAACAGGCTGTGCGCTGTTAAGGTGGTTGCTCAAAAAATCACTGCGCGCGGTTTCTCCGTCAAGCCCCCGATAAATCCTATCAAGAGATTCCATATATAGCTTTCGCCACATATCCCGTTCGGTTTGCAGGCTTTGCACACGCTGCTGCATCTCCCTGCGAAGTTCCCACGCCCGAAGAAACTCCTCTCTGCCCTGGTCGCGAATCTGTTCGATTATCTGCTGTCTTTCTTGCTTGTCCTGGCCGATGGGAATATCCAGTGAATGCAGTGCCTGCTCGGCTCTTTTTGAAATATCTTCCGATTCAGAATCAACAAGATTCAAAAGCGCAAACACTGCCTCCATATCAGGCTGAAACTTCAGAGCTTCGATAGCATTTTTGCGAACAAAAACATCCAGTTCAGAATCCTGGGCAATCAATTCAAGCTCGCTGCCTACATCTTCATAAGGATAAATCAAAAGCGCTTCTGCCGCCGCCTGCGCCACTTCAGGGTCTTCGCTATATAGCAACCCCACCAAAGGCTCCATAAGCATATCTTTATGAGCAATATCTCTTCCTGCACGGGCCTGCTGAACAAACATACGGCAAATCGCCTTTTTCGCCTCGGCATTACCATCCTGACTCAAAACATCGACCAGTGATTCTCTCTCGGCTTCAAAGTCGCTGAAAAGCATCACGCTGGCCGCGTCCATCCGAATCTGCATAGTCGAGCCGTTGATAAGTGCTTCGAGATTGATATTGTGCTGTGCTTGTAAGCTGGAGTTTTCCTCGGCCAATACTTGCTCTGTCGCGGGCTCATCGCCGTTTTCCGCTGGAAAAACCACCGGCGACGCTATCGCTAACTGTATAAGAAGAACAAGAAGTGTCCGAAAAATTTTCATTTACGACCTCGCAGGAAATACCGCCTTTTACGCCGGTTATTATAAACACATCCGGGCGTCTGCGTCAATAAAGTTTCCGCATTGATCAGCAATTTTAACGAATTTATCTTGTATTCACAAAACCGACGCTTGTTTTGCTCATTGCCTTGGGTGAAACTCCTTATGAATTTTGCGCAGCCGTTTCTGATCAACATGAGTATAGATTTGTGTTGTAGCGATACTAACATGACCTAACATCTCCTGAACACTGCGAAGATTAGCGCCGCCCGATAACAGATGGGTAGCAAAACAATGCCTAAGCGTATGCGCCGTCAGCTTTGCCGGCATCGACGCTCGCGCAGCATACTTTTTTACCACCCTCCAGATTTCTATACGACCCATCGGCCTGCCTGTTCGCGAAATAAATAATCTCTGGCCGCTGTTTTCATTTACAAGACTCACCCTGGTTTCATTGAGATATTCAGTAACCACCTGGCCTGAAATTTTGCTTATCGGAACAATCCGCTCTTTGTTGCCTTTGCCTTTGCATCGCAGGTATCCTATGTCGAGATTGACATCCGGTGTGAGCAAATCCGCCGCTTCAGACGCCCGAAGTCCGCAGCCGTAAAGCAGCTCCAGTATCGCACGGTCGCGCCAGTAGTACCTCTCCTGAGGATCGGGAGCATCCAGCAGCTTCTTTATCTGTTCAACGCCGCAGCTAACCGGCAGTCTTTGCCAGGCCTTAGGCCCTTCGAGCACCCCGCTGAAATCCTCATTGACAAGCCCGACCATCTCGCAAAACCGCAAAAACATCTTTATCGCTACAAGAGCCCGTTTAATTGATGTTTCCTCTCTGCCCAGTCGCGAAAGCCGGCCAAGATAATGCTGGACATCCGCAGGCTCCAGTTTCTCACAGCTTGTGATGTTTTCCTGCTCACAATGTTCCAGAAAGCCGCGAAGATCCCTGCCGTAGGCAAGAATACTATTGATGCCAAGGCCTGCCTCGACCTGAAGATAATGCAGAAAATCCTGCCCATACCTGCCCATAGGCAGCCGGGAAAGTGATTGACTAAGCTTATTGACCTGAACAGAGCTTATGATGATTCTCCTTCAAAGACCTCAATATCAATATATCGACACTATTGCAAAGGCGCCTTTAACCATAACACTCTTTATTAACCTGATAACCACTTATTGCTTGATAGTTTGGGTTATTTTTATAAAATTACCATCCGATGGAAGGTTTTCGCAGTTGTGTAAGGAATGTATTATGCAAAAAACATTAATCGCAATACTCTCGGCCCTAAGCTTAATCGGCCTGTCCTGCGCTTCAGCTACCACGGATCGCACACACGCCAATAACCCTGCAGGAGACGATAAGGCGTTGGTAGATTTTTCCTGCGATTCTTGCAAAGATGCAGTGCAGGTAAATCGCGGCAGCTACACCTGGCGGGAAGATTCGCTTGTTCTCGAAATAGAACCGGGCCAATCCGGCCAAATACGCTTGACTCCCGGCCAAGACAAATGGGACTGCTCAGACTACGCACACATTGCCGTTAATATGACCAACCTCACCGAGCAGGATGCTCACATAAGATGTTTCGTTGGTAATGAGGGTGCAACCGACTGGGGCAATTCATCAATAATAGAAGGACGCCTCATAGGTGGGCAGCGAAAAGATGTAAAAGCCTTTTTATATCGAACAGGAGCCCTAAAAGAAAACTTTGAGTCGCTGACAAGATTCGATGGAATGTCAGGATTGCCCGGAGGGTTTATGACACACTGGCATACCATTGACCCGGCTGATATTCGATTTATCCAGGTCACCGTCGCCCCGGCATCTGAATCTCAGAAAATCGCTTTTAAAAATGCCCGTGCCGCCAGGTACATACTGCCAAAACTGTTGGCCGAAGACCCGGATGCTTTTTTTCCTTTCATTGATAAATTCGGGCAATATGCACATGATGACTGGCCCGGCAAAACGCATAACATTGAAGATCTGACAAAATACCGCCGAAAGGAACAAGGCGATCTGGAGCAACACCCTGCACCTGCGAGTTTCAATAAATACGGCGGCTGGAAAGACGGACCTAAGCTTGAAGCCAAGGGGCACTTCCGCACCGAAAAAATTGACGGCTTCTGGTGGCTTGTTGACCCCAAAGGCAGATTGTTCTGGTCAGCAGGTTCAAACTCTGTAAATCCGCGGGGAGCCGATACCAGAATTACCGGCAGAGAAGAGTATTTCGCAGACCTGCCAGAAAACAAAGGAAACTTCGAGCAGTTCTACAGCAAAACAGATGCCGAAAAGAAAGGCACAGTCCAGTTCGATTTTCTCGGCTTAAACCGCTACCGAAAATACGGTAGTAACTGGACAGAGCATACCCGTAAGCTCAACCACAGAAGAATGCGAAGCTGGGGGCTTAACACGCTGGCAGCATGGACCGAAGAACAAACATATTTAATGCGCAAAAATCCCTACACCGTGATAATTCACCCATGGAGCGACAGAATTACAAATCGCACTCCCGACCCTTTCGATGAGAGCTTCCGTGCAAACCTGCGCAGCGTTCTTGAAAACCAGTCTGAGATAACCGGTAGCGACCCCTGGTGCATAGGCTATTTCATAGACAACGAAATTGAATGGCTCTGTCCTAAAGATATGCTTAGTCAGGTGCTTACCTCAGATAGAGGGCTTAACGCAAAAAAAGTTCTCGTAGAAGACCTGCGTAAAAAACACGGAACAATTGAAAAACTCAATGAAGCCTGGGCTGCGGAATTTTCATCATTTCAAGCTATTCTGGAAAATAGCGAACCAATCGATATTGCAAAAGCAAGCGAGGATGCCTCTGCGTTTTATGAAAAATTGCTCGAGACCTATTACCGAATCTGCAAAGAAGAAATGCAGCGCACCGTTCCTGACAAACTTTACCTGGGCTCTAGATTTCATAAACACAATGATTACATCCTTGCCGCAGCCGACAAGTACTGCGATGTCGTAAGCTATAATCCCTACTATTTTTGCATGGAACACTTCTCGTTGCCCAGTGTTGATAAACCCATCATGTCCACGGAGTTTCACTTTGGGGCCCTTGACCGCGGCATGCTATCGACAGGCCTTAAAGGCGCGAGCGATCAGGAGGACCGAGCATACCTGCTCAAACGATATATGACCACAGCCCAGGAAAACCCAAACATTGTTGGCGCGCACTGGTTCACATTCAACTCCCAGGCGACAACCGGAAGAGGCGATGGTGAAAACTACCAGATTGGCCTTGTCGATATCTGTGACACACCATACCCCGAGACAATCGAAACATTGCGAAAAGTAGGCTCCTCAATGTATCAGCGCAGAATGAAAGCCGCAAAGGAAAACCGGCAATGATACGACAAAGAAAACAAATAACCAGACACTTATATAAGGAACTGGCTGTGGTAATGTGTATGCTTACCCTGATGATCTCGGGTTGCGCTGCGCCACAGCTTACCGAGACCCGTTGTATCAGCAATATCGATAAGCAGCAGGCCGTTGCCGCCGCTGATCAGGTGCTTGCCGGGATGCACTTTCGTTTTGAAACCATCGATGAACAACGCGGCATCCTTCGCGCGCGCGCGTTGCCCGCCGCACAGTTCTTCGAACTATGGCGAGCCGATAATGTCACAGGCAAACAAGCCTTTGAGGCCAACATCCACAGCATAAGGCGAACCGCAACAATCCAAATCACCGAGGAAAACAAGCGAATCTGCATAGACTGTACTGTAACAGTCCATCGGCTCTCAAGGCCCGAACCGCTCGATGTTTCGCAAATGAGAGCTTTCAGCATATTCGCACGCGAAAAATCCGATATCACGCGCATCGAATACCAACGCCAGGAAGAACCGGTTCGATGGATAGACCTCGGCAGGGATTCGAAACTCGAAGCAGAGATAATAAATCTTATCATACGAAATTTACAAAAAGGCACGGAAGGATAAATATGAATGTATTAGTCTGCGGCGGAGCCGGATACATAGGAAGCAATATGACAGCGATGCTGGCCAGCAAAGGCCACAACCCCATCGTTCTCGACAACTTAAGTAAAGGCCATAAAGAAGCCATCGCGGATACGCCGTTCATAAAAGGCGACCTCGGTGATTATGAAACCGCTGTAAAAGTATTGAAAGATTACGATATCGAAGCGGTAATGCACTTCGCTGCCTTCATAGAAGTCGGCGAGTCCGTAGAAAAGCCTCTGAAATACTACCAAAACAATGTTTGCAACACTCATAATCTTGTGACAGCGATGGAGGCCTGCGGTGTGGGAAAATTCGTATTTTCGAGCACCGCGGCGGTTTATGGTATGCCAGAAACAGTACCCATAACGGAAGAACTAGCGAAAAAACCTATTAATCCATACGGCCAGACAAAGTGGGATGTCGAGCGAATGTGTCACTTCCAGTCCCAAACAGGCCGGCTTCGCTACGCTGCACTTCGATACTTCAATGCGGCCGGAGCAGGCAATGACGGCAAACTCGGCGAAGACCATCAGCCTGAGTCGCACCTGATTCCGCTGATAATTGAGGCGGCAATGGGCAAACGAGACAGCATCAAAATCTACGGCACAGATTATCCTACCGAGGACGGCACCTGCGTCCGTGACTATATTCACATCGAAGACCTATGCAGCGCGCATCTGCTTGCATTGCAGAAACTGGATTCGCAAGCGGAACAGGTGTATAACCTCGGTAATGGAAAAGGATATTCCGTCCGGCAGGTAATAGACACAGTAAAACGAGTCTCCGGAAAGGATTTCAAAGTCGAAGAAGCACCAAGGCGACCCGGCGATCCGGCCGTTCTGACAGCCGACGCCTCAAAAGCAAAAACCCAGCTTGGCTGGACTACAAAGTATCCCGAACTGACGAAAATTGTAGAAACTGCGTGGAAATGGCATAGCCAGAATCCCGACGGCTACAAGGATTGACTACCGCACTACAAGGACACAATGCCCATGACTAACATAAAAGACAAGGCTGTAAGCTTCCTTAAAAAGCACAAAATGGATGTTTCCGATGTCGATATCGATTCAACTGTTGGCGTGTATCTTGACGAAATGGAGAGGGGCCTTGCCGGGTGTGAAAGCTCACTAAAAATGCTGCCGACCTATCTGAGCCCGGGGCCGGAAATACCGGCGGGGAAAAAAGTTATAGTTCTCGATGCCGGCGGTACAAATTTTCGAGTAGCGACATTGCATTTTGACCAGCAGCATAAGCCCGTAATCGAAAACTTCAGCAAACACCCGATACCCGGGATTGAAAAAGAAGTAACAAGCGAAGAGTTTTTCAGCACATTAACAGAACACAGCCGCGGCGTGCTTGACCAGGCAGACACCATTGGATTTTGCTTTTCCTACCCGTGCGAAATTATGCCTGATAAAGACGGCAAGCTCATTCACTTTTCCAAGGAAGTAAAAGCAAAACAGGTTGAAGGGCAAATGATAGGGCAAAACTTAAATAAAGCTCTCAACGCTGCCGGATATGACACCAAACATATCGTGATTCTAAATGACACCGTAACAACTTTGCTGGCCGCTAAAGCAAACCCCGAACGAGAATTCGACGATTACATCGGTTTTATACTCGGGACGGGAACGAATATCTGCTACACCGAGCAAAATAAAAACATAACAAAAGCTTCGAACCTCGATCCCGGCGGTTCACAAATAATCAATGTAGAATCGGGCAACTTCGCTAAAGCCCCTATGGGCAAAATAGACAAGCTATACGATGCCTCGACGATAAATCCGGGACTGCAGAATTTTGAAAAAATGATTTCCGGGGCTTATCTCGGCCCACTGTGTCTGGCCATGCTTAAAACTGCTGTTGAGGACAATCTGTTCTCCTCACAAGCTGCACAAAATATAGAGAACATGGTTGAGCTGCAAACAAAAGATATCAACAGCTTTATGCATAATCCGCTGGGCCAAAACCCCCTGACAAATGTCTGTGTAACTGAGGATGAGCTGGTTCTGGTTTATCATCTGGCCGACAGGCTTATTGATCGAGCCGCTAAACTAACCGCTGTCAATCTCTCTGCAACATCAATAAAGACCGGCAGAGGCCAAAATCCGCTAAAACCAATATGCATAGTTGCAGAGGGAACGACCTTTTACCGGCTAAAATCCCTCAAATCCAGGGTTGAGGCTTACCTGCGTGAATATCTTGAATCACAAAAAGGGATTTACACTGAAATAGTTCACATAGACAACTCAACGCTGCTCGGAGCCGCAATAGCAGGGCTGACAAACTGATAAAACAGGGGTTTTAGGGAGTACAGGCAAGGGAAAACTCGGTAAGTTTTGGTGTCTTTTGGGCTGTTTTGGGTAGTTTTCTGCAAAAAAACGCAAAGTTTTGGCATGAATTCAACGCTAATTTCGCGCAGATTTCAAAAGTCACAGATCAGTTTTCCACCAGCACTTTCTACTGAAAAGAGCCGCTATTTTTATTTTGGGTGCGTGACCAGAGCAGACAACAGTATGTATTATAACAGATGTTCGAACTTTTTTCGAGAAGTTCTTGACCGTGCCGGCAAAGAGGCATAAAATTCATCGTTAACTTGTCTTGGCTCCGGATGAGCCTGGTGAAATTCCCCATTTGGAACGAAAAATGTGACGAAGTTTTGATTTTGATTAAGGAGAAGTATAGGTATGGCAACAAAAGTAGCAATTAATGGTTTTGGTCGCATCGGAAGGGCGGTTGCCCGCATTTTAATGGAGCGCAAAGGCGATCTGGAACTTGTGGCTGTTAATGACCTGGCTGATGCCAAGAGTCTTGCCCATCTGTTCAAATATGACACGGTAATGGGTAAATGGAATGGAACAGTCGAAGCCAAAGGCGACGCACTGGTTATCGACGGCAAAGAGATAAAGGTTCTCAGCGTTAAGAATCCCGCCGAACTTCCGTGGAAGGATATGGATGTCAAGATCGTCGTCGAATCTACCGGTATATTCCGCAGCGCCAGCAGCCCCAAGGGCGGCTATGCGGACCATATCAAGGCCGGCGCAGAGCGAGTGGTTTTGACAGTTCCTGCAAAGGACGATATTGACGCCACTGTCGTCTTAGGCGTAAATGACGATACGATTACTGCTGAGGCTAAATGCGTATCTAACGCAAGCTGCACTACGAATTGTCTTGCTCCCGTCGCCAAGGTATTAAATGAAAGCTTTGGCATCAAAAAAGGTCTTATGACGACAATTCACGCTTATACCGGTGATCAGAATATCACTGATATGATTCATAAGGATCTGCGCCGCGCCCGTGCAGGTGCGATGAATATTATCCCGACGACCACCGGCGCCGCAAAGGCTATCGGTAAGGTAATTCCGGCTCTTGACGGAAAGCTTGACGGTATGGCCGTTCGCGTGCCTGTTCCGACAGGAAGTCTGGTTGACCTGGTAGTCGAGCTGGACAAAGAAGCATCAGCAGACCAGATCAACGCGGCGATGAAAAAAGCATCCGAGGGTGAACTCAAAGGTATTCTTGGTTATACCGACGAGCCTATTGTAAGCTCTGACATCATCAAAGACCAGCACAGCTCGATTTTCGATTCGCTTAGCACTATGGTCAAAGGCACTACCGTCAAGGTAGTAAGCTGGTATGACAACGAGTGGGGCTACTCGGTTCGCACTGTTGACATAATGGAAAAACTGGCGAAGATGTAATCTCCGAACTTTGGCAGAGATGACATTTTAGCTTTTTGAGAATTACCGTGCAGCACGGTCGCATCGGCCGTGTCTGCACGGGTTTTGCTTTGCAGGAAACGCCTTTAGAGGGAGCAACAAAATGGCAAAAAAAACAATATCAGATATCAATTTGACCGGTAAAAGCGTCCTTATGCGATGCGATTTCAATGTCCCGCTGGATGATAATCGCAACATCACCAGCGACGACAGGATTGCAAAGGCATTGCCGACGATAAAGGAAGTTCTGGATAACGGCGGCAAGTGCATCCTGATGAGCCATCTTGGCCGACCTAAAGGCCAGAGGCAGGAAGAATTCTCGCTTGCTCCGGTCGCAAAACGCCTTTCCGAACTGCTTGGCCAGGAAGTGGTATTTGCCGATGATTGTGTCGGCGAAGATGTAAATAAAAAGGTACAGGGGCTTGAGTCTGGTCAGTGTATGCTGCTAGAAAACCTGCGTTTCCACAAAGAAGAGACAATCAAAGACAAGGCGGCCAAAGAAGAACCGGCTCTTCGCGAGGCCAAAGATAAATTCGC
>PWDX01000236.1 GCA_003553245.1 Phycisphaerae bacterium | reverse complement strand
TTTTCTTCATCTTTAATCTCTACTTTAATCACTCTAATTAAAGAATCGGGCAAATCATTGAACTCATTTTCTGTAGCATTTATTTCTGTAGTATCAATGATATGCCCTCTATTACCCATTTTATTGATAGCTTCCTGTATGCCATCTAAAATGAAGTTATCTTTTAAAGTAAGGTCTGTAAACCTTTCTACTTTTTTCTTTAAATCGTTACCAGTCATTGTTTTCCTCCTTAATAGAGGGCAACTATACTTGTGGATGTAGTATCAGTATCGAATACTCTTGTTGCTCTAACTTTTAATAAAGTACCAGTAGGAACAGCTTTAAAAAGAACATCATCATCATCAGCCATACCTTCTAATCTAACCTTAACATCACCTGCATTCCCTATATATAACGCTTCACAGGGTTCTACAGATAAATCATTTGTATCATGTGGAGTTACGCTAGTTCCGTATTTATACTGCATAGCAACCTCCTTTTAATAACCAAATACCAATGCAGGAATACTCCCTATGCTTTCTATATCATCCTCATTAGCTACTTCTGCGATTCCATCTGTTCCATCACCTTCATATACTATGACTTTATCATTTTCATCATCATATTCGAATATATACCCATCTTTAGGAGGTATCACCATCATAAAATCTTCGTCATAATTAAAAAAGCTATCTAAATCTATTTCTTCCCCACCGGTTGAATAATCTGTTACTTCCGAAAAATCTAATATAACAGGAACAATATTCATGGGTTCGCCATAAGTCCTGACTGGATTAAAACCAGTACTTTTATTAGCATGTAATTTCATTATTTACCACCTTAACCTTTCTTTTTAGCCGATTCTTTTAAAGTAACATCTTTTGTCTTTTTAACTTTAGTAATCGGGCCACAAGTTCTGCATACTTCTTCTAAAAAAAGTATTTCTGCCTGATCTTTAGTTTCATAAGTTCCATTAGGGCTAAAATCTAGCCTTTTACCCATATGTTTATTGTTTCTTTCAGCAATATAACTATCCATTACCACCTGATAATTAGGGAAATTGCTCTGGAATACAGCAGGGTTAACATCTTTTTTACTTGCAAAATTACCATTAGGTAATCTAACATTGTTCTTGGTTTTTGTAGGCATATACTTCTCACCTTTCTATTGTTAATTAAGAGAGGGGTATTACCCCCTCCCTGCCATCTGGCTATTATTTATTAATTTACACCTTCCAGGATAGCATGAGTTTTAGGAAGTTTGAGCTTTAGACCCATTTTAGTCATATACTCATCTTTCCATCCATCTCTATCGTTTTCCTGGATATTTGTTTTCAGAGTGCTGTCTTTACCATCAAAAGGTTTTAACTTGATATTTTCTATATCAAGCAGTAATCCCATGCTACCATAAGCGTGTTCAAATAGTTCTGTGGTAGCTATGATAACATCACCATGAGTGGTGATATACCTGTTTAACTTCAAGCCATATGTTTCTTCTTGACTTGTAGTCTGAATACGACCGGCTGCATGTTCATCTAACCTCTGTGCTACTGCTCTGGAAGTCAAGAATAGTTTAGTCTTGCTTCCATACTTCATAGCACCTGATAGGAAGTTTCTCCATTCTGCTTCTGTTAATATACCATTGTTTTCAGAAGCAAGGTCATAAACCTGTACTCCTGTAGTTTCTTTCAGGAATTGGATTATTCCTCCGGTCATCCTGCGAACTTTATTATCTGTATCTATCCATTCTCTACGTTCACCAAACATGATTTGACGTTCTATATTAATCCTATGTTCAATCAGTTTTTCCTGACGTAAACGGACTCTTTCAGAAGGCCCTGCTTTTTTGCCTTCGGCTTCTACATCATTGGAACCTTCAAACGGATCTCTAAATGTTTGAACATAGTTCCATCTCTTAACAGGCTGTGTAGCCCATGCATCAGGAGCTAAAGAGTGTTCTTCCATAGCATTACCCAATTTGAGTATCTGATGGTCTTCATCTGCATCAGCTTTTTCAGTACCGCTGGAAGCAGTTGCATCTCTGGAAACTGCTCTTTCTACTACTAATTCATCTTCATCATCATCGCCAGCACCTCTGTTAATCTCTTCGATAAACATTATTTCGCCAGTATCCACATTTTTAATTAAATCTTTAGGGTTTAGGAAACTGCCATCTTCCACATAAAGCCTATCATCAGAATCATTATAATCTCCTGTGCCATCATCATCATCAACTGTTAATTTAGTCCACCATTCTGGTCTATCTTTATCCCACCAGATAAACTCCAGAGAATTAGTGGGTTCTTTAGCTGCTCTCATTAAAATAGTGATAAAAGGTGTTGCTTCCGGGAAATAATAAGCTATCTCATTAGATATATCAATATCCCTGCGGTCATAATCTATATGGGTTGTTTCGACTGGTGAACCTGACCTTGGCCCCCATATATTTCTACCATTAAAGTCTATAGTTGTAACCATTTTTGTTTTCCTCCTTGGAATGTTTTTTGCTTACCGCAGGGTGTTACTTTTATAAGTTATTGTCTGCGGTAAGTTAACCAAAAACCCCCTGTTTAGGTGGTTCCTGGAATATTTGTTGTTTGACTACTTCTTCCTGTGATAGCTGTTGATTTTGTTGTATAATATTTTGATTAGAATTACCTTCACTACCAGGCATATATGCTGCTTTCTTCTGTATGTTCTGTTGTTGCTGCATCTGCTGCTGCATTTGTTGTTGTGTAGTATAATCCTGTTTGCGCATTTTAGCCTGTTTATATGCTTCTTCAAACCCATTAGGGAAAAGTTTAGGGTTCAATAAAACAGGTTTTTCCTGTATTATCTGTAAAATATCTTGCTTATTTCTATTAAATTCTTCTTCCCCATACTTCTGTTTAAGCTGTTCAGCTTGATTTCTATAAGCCTGATATTGTTGCTGCGCCTGTTGTTGTGCTTGTTGAGCCTGCTGCTGTGTCTGTTGCTGTTCCTGTTTCATTTGCTGCATAAAAGATTGCATTTGTTGCTGTGATACCTGGGAAGCTATTTTAGCTATAGCATTTTTGAAATTTTTAGATTTAGGCCCCTGTGTATAAAACTCTTTCAGGAAATCTTTTTGATTAATTTCTCCCAAATCTATATTCTCCAGATCAATGTTAGGTTCAGTTTGTGCCTGCTGCCGTGTCTGTTGTGGTTGGTTCTGTTGGTTATACGGTGCAAACTGCCCTTTTTCATTTCTAGGCTGTTGTTGAGCCTGCTGTGGCTGATTATTAGGTTGTGCTGGTTTATTCTGTTGTTTTAGTTGAGACATTAACATCTGGTTTCTTTGATACAACCTATTTAAGTTATCTTTCAGCCTTTGGTTTTCAGCTACTGTGTTATCTACATTACCAGTCTGGTTACCTATTTCTCCCATTTCTCTTTCAAGTTGAATATAATAATTAATAGCTTCTTCATCAGAGTTTAACTGAACATCATTACTATTTTTACCCAGTTTTTCTTCTAATTGGTTGATAGACTGTTCAAATTCTTCTGGTGAGTTAAACTTTCTCCTTATATACTTAATCTTTGTCTGCCTATCGCTATCAGGTGTAACATTAACCGCTTCTTGTTCCTGTTTAACAGGTTCAGTCTGTTGGTTATCCTCCTGATTGGCTGGTTCTTGTTGAGTTTGTTCAGTTTGTGTCTGATTAGATGTCTGCTGTATTTGTTCTTGTTGCTGTGGTTCTACATTCTGACTACTATTCTCCTGTGTCGGCATTGTCTGTCTTTCACCATTAGTTTCCGGATTAAGTTTCTGATTTAGAGATTCCATTCCATCTGTGCCAGGTTGTCCGGCTTGCCTTTGTGCTTCCGGGCCTGGTTGCCCACCAAATACTGGTCTTGCCATTGTTAGCCCCCTTAATTTTTAAATCGTTCATTCACTCTTTTCTCAACTGACGATAAAATATTGTTATAAGCCCTTAACTCTGCCTGTATTTCCTTGACATCACTAATATCATCAAACCTTTTATTCTCCAACTTTGCCCTCAAAACTTTAATATTATGATCTATAATTTCTTCTTTAATATATTTCCAGCCATTGCTTTCAGCCATAGCTGCTACTTCTTGTACTGCTTTCATCTAATATTACCCCCTGGCCTTGGTTGTGGGTTCCGGGGTGATTGTGGCCTTCTACCTCTGGCTGCCCCTTGTTGTGCTGCCATTTCTTGTTCAGCAGGTGAAGCATTATCTACAGTATTACCTGGTCTGCCCTGTGGCCCCTGTTGTGCCTGTTGCATCTGTGCTTGCTGCATCTGTTGTCTTTGCCATTCTTCTTCTGGTATAATAAACTTCTGTGAATTTTCTACATCAAAAGATTCTAACCATTCTTTAACAAGTGCATGATAATCTACAAAAGGTATTTGTGCCTGCATTAAGAATTGCATCATGTGAGATAACTGTTCTCGTCTAATAGATTTATTAGCAGAAGGATCAGTATTAGTTCCAGCTGGTCTATAATCATGTTCACCTATTAACATACCAGGATTAATTTTTCTCCATTTGTCTGCTTCTTCTGGATATATTCTTACCAATCTCTGCCCATCAATGAATTGTTGATTATTCATATCCATCAAGTGCGCTAACCTTTTAATACCAGAATAGTTGAAAACTTTTATCTTAACGCCAAACCTCATACCAGCGTTACCTGCTTGTTCCATACTCTCTGTAGCTGTCTGTGTAGAACGTGTTTCAGTCCCTTGCATAATAGGGGTGGCTCCTACAGCATTTTCAGCCGATTGGGCTACTATATTTTGCTGTTCAAAAGAGGAAGCAGCTACATCTCTTTGGTCGAAAGGTTGAACATCCTCTATCCTATCCACATACAAAACACCATTAGGCCTTGATATTAGTTCCGATTCATCTATATCAGACCCACGCCTTACTTTCCACATCTTGTTTATAATCATGTTAATATTATCGTTTCTCTGGTTATGGATAGCATTTTCTTCTTCTTGTAGGTCTGCTACAATATCTACAGCAGAAGAACCATAAAACTCACCAGGTAAACTATCATAACTTTCAACTATGAAAGGTTTTTTTCTATGTCGCCAGTAAGGTGAAGGCCCATCATAGATACATTTATTCCTGTTTAAAAGTAAAGCGTGTCTATCATCTTCCCAATAATGAAGAAGTTCAAATTTAGTGTTTTCTTTAAGTTTTTCATCATCAGAATTATAATAATTTCTGCCCATACTGGTAGATAAACCAACTTCTGACATTCTTTTCTCTCTACCCTCGTCATAAGGCGCTTCTCTCATGATTTCTTCAAAATCTACAGGGAAAAGATTACCTTCATCCAGCTGGTTTAAAAACTCTAACCTGTGAATTAATTGTTTATAAGTAATAAACTCTCTCTGGAATACTCCCCTGCAATCATCAATATCTGTTCCTTTAGGATCAGGCCAGAAATCGAAAAAATCTATGTTCTTAATCTCGTTATCATCCCAGATAACTTCATTACTTTGCTGTGGTTGATAGATATAATTACCTGTATAGTGATAATTACCGTAAATATCTCTGGAAATCTCTTTAACAGGCACCTTCCGGGTAATATTTTCTTCTTCATATCGCCACCCTACACCTAAAATAGCAGCAGGGAAAACCAGTAATTGAGTAATATAATCGTAATATTTAGGTACGATTTTATTTTTATCAAGCTGTTCATCAACTAAAGCAGAAGCTACTTTGGCTTTTTCCTCTGCAATATCAAGGTTTTGCATATCTTGCTTGGAAGGCATAGGCATAAATTCTATATATGGCCTTCTACCAAAAAAAGCATTAACAAATCTAGCCCTTATTGTATCCACAATTTGGTAAGTTCTGGGTATATGAAGATTAGAACGGTTATCATCTTCATCCAGTTCTTCTTTATGGCCTGTAAATAGTTTGTAATTCTTTATAGCCCTATCTTCCCATTGCGCCCTGTAGGCATCAAAAGACTCAAATAGACCTATCAATTCTGCTGTAGTTTTTTTAGCCTGTTTATTTATGTCTAATTGTTCCATGATTATATTTCACCTTACCTAACTGGTCTTTGAGCCTGTGGTGATTGACCTGCTCCCCCTGGTTGTGGTTGTGCCTGTGGTTGACCTTGTGGGCCTTCCATCTGTTGTTGCATCTCCTGTATCATCTGTATCAGCTGCATAGCTACATCAACTAACTGCCCATGCTCCATTTGCATTAATTCTTGCTGCATTTGTTGCATTTCCCCACCTTGGCCTTGTGGTTGAGGTTGTTGTGCTGCTGCAGCACCTGCTCCTGGACTTGCTGCTGGACTCATACCGCCTTGTGGCTGTCCATAATGCTCTGGCATAATTTAAACCTCCTTTATCTTTATATAATAAAAAGCCCGACAAATAGGCGATTAAACCTACTTATCGGGCTTCTAGAACCTCATGCTTGTTATTTTATTGTTATAGGTATTGGTTGTCTAGCAACTCTAACCCATAATTGTTACTTCTGAACCGGTTCTGATACTATTGTTGCACGTATATTTACTATCTTTTCACCAGTTATTTTGATTATTTTACCACAATGACATTTAATTTCTACATCACCGATAAAATCTCCAACTTTAAATAATTTTTTATGGCATTTGGGGCATTTTATAAATTCCATTATTTTAAAGCACCACCTGTGCCTATACTATTATTATAACAATATAGACAAAATTTTTCAAATTTGTATAGATTCTTCGATAGCTACATAGCTTTTACAAGCACTTTCGTAGGTGTAAATAGACAAGAATAAAGCCAGATAACCATAGTCCATAGGAGTTAAATCTAGTTTAAGGTATTTAGCTATTTCTCTGATAGCTTTATGACCGTTATCCATATAAACACCTACTTATTGGAGCCGGTAACCGGATTTGAACCGGTATCTGTTGCTTACAAGGCAACTGCTTTGCCAATTAAACTATACCGGCATATATTAGTATCCAACTGCTTTAGACCTTGGTTTAGTTTTCCTTTTTCTTCTCTGCCTTTGTTTTCGTTTATCCCCTGTCTGCCGGGCTTTAGGCCTGCTCATACAGAGGTAGCGGTCACAGTCAAAAACGTGATCTTCCTGCCCTCCATCTAAATCATCAGGTTTCTGTGGATTACATTTCATACCCGGGAATAATCGTATAGTATTACTACAACTTTCAGTAAATCTTAGTTTTGCTAAAGGTTTACCGAACCTATCTTTAATAATATTGCCTTGTTCATCTTTTATCGGTTCTAAGAACTCATGCATCCTTCTCCAACCCTGTATCCTTTCTTTATCAGCCTGTCTCCATGGTCTTATTCCATGTTCCTCCATAATCTCTATGGTAGATTTGCCTGATTCCTGGTTTTTAGCCCAGCATGAGGTATCAGCTACTATATAATCAAACTGTTCTGGTACACCATCAGGGTCTCTTGATAACATCCTTATATCTTCTGCTTGAACAGGGTCTATAGTCTGGTAAGGGTAATATTCCCTGTAACATATTATCCAACCATCATTACTGATAGCATACCACTTAAAACAAGCTCTATTATAGCCACCATCATAGGCTCCTACTATCCTCCAACCCATAGGTGGGTACCAGTCTTTACCAAAAGGTATATGTATTTCTCTATCAAATTTAGGGAAGAAAGCCCCAGAACCAGTTGTAAACATTTCAGCAGGTGTAGCAGGGTATTGACTCTTATAAGTGTTTGGCATATTACGTTTAGTCTGCTCATACCATTCTCTGTCTCTATGTGGATGTGCATCCCATGGTATAAACATACCCTTGAACAGATTAGAACCGTTGCCTGATTCACCTTTAAACTCCCAATCAGCATTATTCCATACTTCTTCAAAGAAAGTACCCATCTCACCAGTTGATATACCTATAACCTTACCTCCACCACCCGGCCTGTTAATAATAGGGTAAGCAGCAGTCCATATTTCCTCTGCTCTAGGGTGATATGCCCACTCATCCATCAATACAATATTATCAGTAAAACTCCTTGCAGCAGAAGGATTAGAAGGAAACCCCTTAAATAAACTGTTTTCACCACGTGGATGTATGATCTCTATGTTCATAACGTTAGATTCGTATATAATACCGGTCTTATTCTCTTTAAATTTATCCTGGTCGCCTTTTTCAGTTATTAACCAGTTGGGTAGGTGCCTTAATATAAAATCCATACGCCTACATAACTCTTTACAATCCCTCTCACCTTCACTTATAGCAGAAGCAGACTTACCTTCATTAAAAATAAGTATGTTAAGGACATAAGATAAAGCTTCCCACGTTAAACCTAATTGCCTGGTCTTACCAAAGATAGTGAACTGTTCAGCTATGATTAAATCTAATATTTCTTCCTGGGCAGGCCATAACTTGAAATCTATCACAGTTCCTGGCTTGTCTTTATCCTCTATCTTCACTAATTCATTGATAAATTCTTTAATATTACGCTTGTAATACTCAAAATCTATCTGCTCTTTAGTTATATTACCTAATTTCTCTTTTAATTTATCCAGTTCACTAATCTTTATCACCTCCTTTAACCAGTATATAAACTACCATGAATAATAAAAATAAATAAACTATTGTTACTATAACCGATAACATTTTTACCATTCTCTACTCCTATTGTTAATATATTTACGAATTGCACATCATAGTAACCCTTAAATATCCTTTTTAAGCTATCTAATAGCCCCATATACCCCTATTTTATATCTTGAAGGTATAAAAACATTAATACTATATTAACCCCTGCTTAAATAGCCTCCTACGCCTTTATATCCCTTTTATGTATTTTTTTATTGTATTTATAGCCCTTTTAGTATTATTTTTTGTATTTTATAGGACTTATAGCTTTTATAGGATTTATTTTGTGGGCATATTAGACCTCTTTACTTATATTTTCTGTAGATATATTGGGTATATAGTATAGGGTAGGAGTCCCATGAAGGCCGACACCCCCTTGAACCTGGTATCTTACTTCATTACATTAAAGCATTAAAAACTTCGCAAAAGACACATTTTACGAATAAACTCTATCTTTACCGCTATATCAGTCTTCTTCAGGGGTTACATCTATAGGTTCATCATCATTAAAGGCAGATTTCAATAATTCTAGCTGATCATCTGATAGATTATCCAGCTTAGGCTGGTGCTGGTGCTCTATGCTACCGCTATGCTGATGCTCCACCTTATCCGCCATACCGCCGAAGTTCTTCAGCCAGAATATAGCACCGGTAGTATTACGGCCAGGTAGTAGCAATTGCTGCTCCCATATTGAAACGATAAAAGACCTGATCCTTTTTATTACCTGCCGAAAACCAGGCTTTTTTTCATAATCATAAAAAGTCGATTGTCCTATATCGGCAAAGTTACAAAAATCAACTATAGACACAAAGTTAATTTTCTTATCAGGGTCAATTCTATTATTCTTATATTCATCAAATACTTTTTCTAGTTCTTCAGGATTATTAAATTTAGGAGGTCTAGCCATAAGTTATATAAACTCCTTATAGTAATATTTATATAAAGTAATATAAAGTAATATAAGTTCTTTAAGTTCTTATAAGGTCTTATAAGTTCTTTATAAGGTCT
>PWDX01000017.1 GCA_003553245.1 Phycisphaerae bacterium | reverse complement strand
TGGCAATGCAGGATGTTCTAAGCGCGCGGGTGGACGCTGAAGGCCTGTCCCAGCAGCAGGGCGATTACTCCGCCGAACATAATTATGCCGAGTCCGCCAAGCTGGATAAGGGCAAGTATTACGGTTTGGCCCATTCGTGTGAAGTCTTCTCCCGTTTCGAGGACAATCAGGCCCGTTACGCAGGTTGCGCTGGTCGCGGTGAACAATGCGTCAATAAAGCTGATTTGGCCGGCGACAGTCGCTCGCGGCAGCGTAAGCAGAAACGCACCGGTTAGTATAAGTATTACAAAGCTTCCGATGAGTCCTTTTGTCGGGTTTCCACCGGTTGCGGCCCAGTTTACCATTGTTCTGCCGCCTTTGATAACGATCTGAAGGCAGATATAAGCGGCCATAATCACGCGTCGCCCCAGGTCGGGTTGGTCGTGGGCGAACCATATTCCGGCGCCGAGCAGGCCTGTCAGGAATAAAATCAGCATTGGTATGTCGTACCAGGTCAGGGTGAGATACTCTTTTTTGCTGACGGCGTTTAGAAGGCGTATCGTTTTTGTGGTCAAAAATACTGCTATTGTAAGTACCTGGCCGAGGGTCAGTATCCACAAAGGCAGCGCCGGCTTCATATATCCGAACATCGCGACAACGACGGCTACGGCAATCAGGCCGTTCAGTATGTTGACTACGGTGATGCGGCGTTCGAGTTTTTTGTTTTTGTAATCAGCCTGCATAGGGGTCTATTTAATCGTTTTAGAAGTCAAAATCCAGAAAATTATACAGCCACATCTTCCTCTTCTTCATCTGAAACGGCTCTTTTGAGTGAAAATGCTATTGCGAATGTCAGTGGTCCAACTCTGCCGGCATACATTAAAACGCAAACAATAATCTTACCGACAGAGCTAAGTGCCGAGGTGACTCCCGTACTTAATCCTACCGTTCCTATTGCCGATGCCGACTCAAAAAACAAATCTTCAAAGGCAGCTTGTTCTGTAAGAGTCAGTGCGAAAATGCCAGCTATCAAAAAGAACATATAAAGGCCTGTGCTGGCCATAGCTGTTCTTATTCTGCTTTCAGGTATTTTTCTGCCAAGATATTGCACATCAGCCTCACCTTTTAGGCTGCTGCGAATCATTCCCCATATAGCAGTGAAGCTTGTCGATTTAATACCCCCGCCGGTACCGGAAGGTGAAGCACCTATTATCATTAAAAAAGTAAGTATTAACAGACTGGATTGTGCCAATGCGCCTGTCGGGTGAGTATTAAAACCTACGGTTGTCATCGCCGTCATTGACTGGAACAATGATGCCAGGATTCTTTCCGAATTGTCCATATCAGCAAATTCCGGCTCTATAACCAGAAGCATTAGGGCTCCGAAAACCAGAAGTATAGCACTAATCCTGAGGATAATTTTGCTTGTAAATGTAATATGGTTAATTTTTCCTGCAAATCTTCGCCAGACATCTACCAGTACGATAAATCCGACTGAACCTGTAAAACTCAAAATTCCGACAACTGCGTTTATCCAGAAATTGCCGGTGAAGCGTTCTAAGCTGGTGCTGAAAAGGCTGAATCCGGCGGTACAGAAAGCCGAGACGCTGTGGAAAGCTGCATTCCATATTGTGGATTCGACCTGGGCCTGTCGAAAAAGGTAATACAGTGCCAGGAATCCTGCGCCTTCTACACAGACGGTAAATATGATTACGCTTCGGATGAATTTGTCCATTCTGAAATTGCTCGGCAGACTGAAAACATAATCCGAAACCCCTTGGCGCAGGTCCGATAAGTCTTTTCCCCGGCTTAGTATTATAAAAGAACCGAGCGTCATATACCCCACTCCGCCAAGCTGTATCAGCAGTAGTATCACCAGTTGGCCGAAAAATGTAAAAGAATCCATATCGACTGTTACAAGCCCTGTTGTTGATACCGCCGAGACGCTTATAAAGAGAGTGTCCAGTCCGCTGACAGATTCTTGCTGTGAGAACGGCATCGACAGCAATATCCAGCCACACACCATATAGGTAAAATAGCCAAGAGCGACCAATTGAACAGGCGCAAAGGATGATAAAAAAACATTAAATCCTGCTAGGAATTTTTTCGTTTTATTTCGTTTATTTTTGTTTGACTGAGTCATTTATGTGACCCCTTTATGCAAATGCCTACCGGCCATTTTAGGATGTTTATCCTATATCGACCAGTCCGATGTTTTTTCCGAATTTTTTGATTAACGCCCTTCTCAGGTTTTGGTGTTGTGTTTGTCGCAGAGCCGGATCTGCGTTTATTATCTGGAAGGCGTCTTTTCTTGCCATATTGAGCAGTTCGAAATCGTCGATAATGTTGGCGATTTTTAAATCGGGCAGTCCGTGCTGTCGCGTGCTGAACATTTCACCGGGCCCTCGCAGCCGCAGGTCGTATTCGGCTATTTCAAAGCCGTCATTTGTGCGTTCCATTACCTGTAGTCTGTTTGCGGCGACTTCGCTTTGGTTGTCGCAGAACAGCAGGCAGTATGATTTTGACTGGCCTCGGCCTATTCTGCCGCGGAGTTGGTGAAGCTGTGCCAGGCCGAAGCGGTCGGCGCCCTCGATGACCATTATTGTGGCGTTTGGGACATCCACGCCGACTTCGATTACAACCGTCGAGACAAGCAGGTCTGTTTTGCCGCGGCGGAAATCGTCCATAACGGTTTTCTTCTGTTCCGAGGTCATCTTGCCGTGCAGCAGAGCGACATTGAATTCCGGGTAGATTTCTTTTGAGAGCAGCTTACATTCGTCAGTGGCGGCGCGGACTTGTCCATTGTCATCGGCGATTACTCGCGGATAGACGAAGAAGGCCTGTTTTTTCGCTTTTAGTCGCTGGCGGATGAATTCGTATGCTTTGGTTCTGTCTTTTTTATCAACCCATCGGGTAACGACTGTCCCCCTGCCGGGCGGGCTGTGTCGTATTATTGAGACATCAAGGTCGCCAAAGGCGGTCATAGCAAGGGTTCGCGGGATTGGCGTGGCGGTCATTACCAGTACATGCGGCTGGGTGTCTTTGCGAAGTCTGCCGCGCTGTTCTACGCCAAATTTATGCTGTTCGTCGATAATCACCAGACCCAGCCGGTTAAATTCTATATCCTTTTGTAAAAGCGCGACAGTGCCGACGACTATGTCAATTCTACCTTGTTTTATTTCGGTAAGGAGTGCTTTTCTTTTAAGACCTGTCAGCCCGCCGGTGATGAGTGTTCGGCTGACTTTGCTTTTTCGCAGATAGCGTTCTATGCTGATAAAGTGCTGCTCGGCGAGGACTTCGGTCGGGGCCATAATCGCGACCTGATATTTGTGCGCCACTGCAAGCAGTGCGGCGTAGAGCGCCACGACTGTCTTGCCCGAGCCGACATCGCCCTGCAGAAGGCGATTCATAGGGACATCGCCGCTCATATCGGCGGTTATTTCGTCAATGACACTGCTTTGGTCTTCTGTGAGCAGAAAGGGAAAGCGTTTTCTTATTCGCGTATCGATTTTTTCGTCACGACTCATCGGCGGCGCGCCGCGACTGCGAACACTGTATCTTCTTGCGGCAAGGCCGAGCTGCATCAGTGACAGTTCGTCATATTTTAGGCGGCGTTTTGCCAGGCGGAGCTGATCTTCGTTTTTTGGTTGGTGTATCCATTGAAATGCACTGCCTCGGGGGATAAGGTTTCGCTTTTTGAGGTAATCCGGCGGGAAAAAATCGTCAACGAGCGATTGGGTCTGTTCGACGACGGGACGGATTATTTTTTTTATCTGGCCGCTGGAGAGGTTTTTTCTGGCAGGATACACTCCGCCGCTGAAATACTCTTTGGCTTCTTCCGGGCCGGCTTCGGGCTGTTCGATGATTTTGAATTTCGGGTTGGTCAGTTGTCTCTGGTGTTTATAGACGGTAACTTTCCCGGATGCGATGAGCATTTGTCCCGGCTCAATCTGATTTTTCAGGTATTGGCCGCCGAACCATATTACGCGGACAACATCGGTGTCGTCTGAAAGGTACACCTCGAACATTGCTGGGCGGCGGTACTCGATACAGTCGGTTGATTCGACCAGTCCCTGCACGGTAACCTCCACGCCGGGTTTTATTTGGTCGATTTTGGTAGTTTTAGGTGCGAAAATCCAGTCGCGCGGGTAGTATTCCAGCAGGTCTTCGACGGTGTGGACTTCGAGTTCGGCAAAAAGCTTCGCCTTGGCCGGGCCTACGCCTTTTAGGTACTGAACGGGCATCGAAAGCTCGATATTCTGCGGTTTGGCGGTTTTACTGTCCATGGCCGTTTTCACCGATTAATGGTACGAATCTTACCGCGCAAATGTCCGAAGTAATGAGTCTGTCGCCCTGCTTTCGTCCGAGTATCAGGTTTTGATAATCTCTACCGCCTACCGGGCCGACGATAAGGCCGTCATTTTTCAGTTGGTCGGTCAGCGGCTGGGGTATTTCGAGCATCGCTGCGGTAACTATGATTCTGTTGAACTGCCCGCCGCCGGGCCAGCCGAGTGTTCCGTCTGCGACGGCATATTCGACATTTTTAATTCCTATGGCTGCGAGGGCGGCTTGGGCGCGTTCGGACAATTGGTTGTGCCGCTCGACTGTATATACTTTTTTGGCCAGCTTTGCCAGTATCGCGGTCTGATAGCCGCAGCCGGTTCCGATTTCGAGGACTTCGTCGGTTTGCCTAACGGCTAATTTCTCGGTCATCAGGGCAACAATGTATGGTTGGGATATTGTCTGGCCCATTCCGATTGGTATTGGGTTGTCATCATAGGCGCCGGCCTGGTATTGTTCGGATATAAAATTTTCTCGAGGAATCTTCCTGAAAGCGTCTAAAACGCGCCGGTCGCGAATTCCCCTCGCGGCAATATCACGCTGAACCATTTTCTGACGCTGCTGGTCAAAATTGTGCCTGCTGCTTTTCATAAAACTACCTGTCAGGATATCTAAAAATTTTACTCACTTTACACTTTCGGCTGTGGTTTGGCAACTGCGGTGTGTTAGCGGCAGAGATAAACGGAAAGTGCGCAGCGGCTTTTGCATAGTTATCGGGCGTTTCGGTTATTTTTGAGCAAATACTGAAAATATTTCGGTTTTGCGGGTTATAAGGATCGAGTGTTTTGGCCTGAAAAGATAGGTTTCTATCCTGACGAGCATCCTATCTGTAAAAATGGGTGATTTAGGGCTTAAGGGCAATCGCGATAAGGCCGATACGGATTTTGAAATAAGCCGCAAATAGGAGAAACCATTATGATTGACAGAATACAAGATCGCAGAAAAGAACAGAGGCTCAGGTATAACTGGCCTGTATGGTTCGCGGAGGATTTCGCGAACGACCTTTGCCAGGGTCAGATGGTGGATGTTTCCAGCAATGGAGCCGCTTTTACCTGTCCGGCGGAGGGAGTCAGTCCGGCTGAAGGTCAGCCGTTAACGGCTCGTTTCAGCATTCCACGGTTTGGGCTTGGTGAATCTTTCGAAATGGCTAATTTTACGAGGCAGGGCACGGTTTGCAGGGTTGAGCAGTTCAATACCTATCTTCGTCGGATAGCTGTTCAGTTCGCCTCACCACTGCCTTTCAAGCCCGGAGAGCAGGAAAACAACCCTGTTGAGGAATCAAGAGGTATTCTGGCCGGGGTAATATAGCAGACACTGCCTGGTACCGCGGCTGGGCGTGAAAAACATAGCGTAAGGCTTATGCAGAGTTGGGACATATACCGGCTCTGCATTTTTTTATGGCCGTTAATCACTTCCGACAAACAACAAACCTTATTTTTACAAAACCGCCCATTTATGCCTTTTGGCAAGCTCAAAATGAACCAAAACCCAAAATCTGGCGATAAAAGTAACTTGATTATGATTTTGAAGGCATTTATCGGGTTTTTTGTGCAATAAAAATATTGACAGGGGGTTGCAAAAGCGGTACAGTTTTGGTTTAATTGTGAGTTTATCGAATAAACGCAACAGCTAAAACGCAGTTGGAGGCAATTTGTGAGCAAAGAACTGGCACGAGAACTTATTAACGCCGGCGTTCACTTCGGACATGGGGCCAGCAGATGGAATCCGAAGATGGCGCCCTACATCCACAGCAAGCGTGGCAAGATTCATATAATCGATGTCCGCAAGACGCTCGAGGGTGTATTAGTAGCAAAGAAATTATTGGCCGGTGTATCTGCTGCCGGCAAAGATATTTTGTTTGTAGGAACCAAAAGACAGGCACAAGAGGCCGTTAATCGTGCCGCTGAAAAATGCGGTATGCATTATGTGGCCGAAAGATGGCTTGGCGGCACTTTGACGAATTTTCGCACGATTCGGTCTCGCCTTCAACGCCTGGAAGAGCTTGATAATATTGAGTCTCAGGGTCTGATGGACACCGAAAGCAAAAAGCAGGCTACCCGTCTTCGCCGGGAAAAGGAAAAAATCCAGATGAACCTTGGCGGAATTCGTGAACTTAACAGAATACCGGGCGCGGTTGTGGTTGTTGACACGCGAAAAGAGCGAATCGCCCTGCTGGAAGCTCGCAAGATGAATGTTCCGACGGTCGGCATAATCGACACCAATGGCGACCCGGATATGGTCGATGTGGCTATACCTGCCAATGACGACTCTATACGCTCTATCGAGTTGATACTCGACGAGCTTGCGGATGCGGTTTCTATTGGCAAGACGATGGCCGGGGTCAGCACTGAGGAAGATGAAAAGCAGGCCAAGCGTGCCCGTTCGAGCCGGGTTCTTGCCCGTGCTGAGGAAGACTCTAAAAGCCAGGACAGTTCTTATGAAGAGCAGGAAGCCCCTGCCGAGGCTGAACAACCTGAAAATCAACCCCAGAATCAGTGAAATTTAGCGGCTTTAATTGGCCATAAGAGTTTATAAACAATTAATGAGAAGATAAACTGCCCCTGTCGGGATTTTATAAGTCGCTTGCAGGGGCAGTAATTTAACTGCAACAATAAGGAGTTTTACAATGGCGGAAATATCTGCGGCAACGGTAATGAAACTTCGTAAAATGAGCGGTCAGGGTATGATGGACTGCAAGAAAGCCCTTCAGGAGTGCGACGGAGACCCCGAAGCAGCGATGGATATGCTTCGCAAGAAAGGCGCCGCCACTCTGGCCAAAAGAGCCGACCGTGAAACAAGTGAAGGTGTGGTGGTAGGCAATCTCAGTGACGACGGCAAGACAGGCATTCTGGCGACCCTGCAATGTGAGACTGACTTTGTTGCCAAAAGCGAGGACTTTGTTGCAGTTGCCCAGAAGCTGGGCGACTATGCCCTTGCCTGTGAAGCTGACGAAGGCGCCGATAATGTGATGGAAACAGAGCTGGACGGAGTTAAATTCAGCCAATTGTTCTCGGATCTGGTCAGCAAGACAGGGGAAAAGACAGCAGTAGGCGAGTATCAGAAATATCGTCTTGACGGCCCGGGAGTAATTGAAATCTATATCCACTTCAATCATAAGGCAGGAACAATGGTGCAGATTGACGCCGACAGCGATGCCACCGCCGGCTCGGAGCAGGTAAGACAAGCGGCAATGGATACGGCTATGCATGTTACTGCCACTAATCCTATGGGGCTGGATGAAAGTACGATAGACCCTTCTATCCTTGAGAAGGAAAAGGAAATTGCATCCGAACAGTTTAAAGGCAAGCCCCCGCAGGTTGTTGAAAAAATACTGGAAGGTAAAATGAGAAAGTTCTTTGAGGATAATTGCCTGATTTCTCAGCCTTTCGTTAAAGACGACAGCAAAACAGTCGGTGAAATGGTCGCCCAGGCCGGCAAGGCCGCCGGAGGTGATGCTAAAATTCGCCGGTTTGTGCGATTCGATATTGGTTAAACGGTTTTTCAGGCCGGGCAAAGTTTTTTGCTCGGCCTTTTTTGTATGTTCTGAAAGGCCATATTGAAAATGACAAAGAGTAAATACAAAAGGGTGTTGCTGAAGATATCGGGGCAGAGTCTTTGCAAACGAGGCGGTTTCGGTATTGACGGCGATGAGCTGCACAGACTGGCTGATAGAATTGCCGAGCTTTATGAGCTCGGGGCCCAGGTGGCCGTTGTCGTTGGCGGAGGCAATTATCTGCGCGGAGAGCATTTTAGCAAGGCAAGTCATATTCCACGGAACACAGCCGATTATATGGGCATGCTGGCAACGATAATTAACGCCTGCGCATTACAGGAGACACTTGAGAAAACGGGCAGACCCACACGGGTTTTAAGCGCTATCGAGGTATCCGCTATGTGCGAAAAGTTCATTCGCAGGCGTGCCTTGCGTCATCTCGATAGAGGCCGAATTATCATACTTGCAGGCGGAACGGGTAATCCGTTTTTTACGACTGATACCTGCGCTGCGCTTCGCGCTTCGGAGTTGGATGCCGATTTGCTGATAAAAGCGACAAAGGTTGATGGAGTTTATGACAGGGACCCTGAAAAAGACGCCAACGCCAGACTTTTCAGCAAGCTAAGCTATGACGAAGTTATGAGTAAAAATCTTCGCGTGATGGATCAGACTGCTTTTAGTCTTTGCAGAGAGAACAATATCCCTATAATTGTTGTGAATATCTTTAAGGATGATAATATTATTAAGGCCGCCCTCGGTGAGGAGGTCGGAACGGTTGTAAGTTAGAACGGAGGTTCGTATGCCGCTAAAGGAAATAGTAAAAGAATCCAAAAGCAAGATGTCCAAGGCAATCGATATTTTGAAAGAGGAGCTTCGCGGGTTGCGTACGGGCAGAGCATCTACGGGACTTGTCGAGCACATCCGAGTTGATTATTACGGCAGCCCTACGCCTTTGAATCAGCTTGCGACGCTCGCGACTCCGCAGGGTGATACGATTTTGATCAAGCCTTTTGACCCCAGCTCTCTACATGATATTGAAAAGGCGATAAAAGCCAGCGATTTGAGCATCGCTCCGATTGTCGAGGGCAAGATGATTCGTCTTAATGTGCCGCCTTTGAGCGAAGAGAGACGCAAACAGCTCTCCCAGCAGGCCAAACAGCTTGGCGAGCAGACAAAGGTCAGCGTTCGCAATGTCCGAAGAGACGCCATCAAGCATTTGGAAAAAGAGGAAAAAGACAGCGTTATCACCGAAGATGACCTGAACCTCGGCAAAAAGCAGATAGACGATATTACGAAGCAATTCAGCGGCGACGCCGATAAAATGATCGAGGCTAAATCGGAAGAAATAATGACGAGTTAGTTCGTTAAATTGTTTGTTGTTTCCCCTTAAACTGTTCTATAATAGTGTTGTGTCCGCACCGAAGCGGATGGGATGCGTAATGGAGCTGCGCATAATAATATAGTTATAACTATTATTGGAAGGGGAAAAACAATGGATAATGACAAATCACCGAGCAATGCCCCCAAAAGAACACATCGAACGCTTCTCTATGTGCTTTTGGCAGTGGTTGTCTTACTTATCTCGGGGCTTCTGCTCTTGCCGAGCTTAATCAGCAGCAAGCCCGGCCAGCAGATAGTTCTTTCGCAGATAAATGAACGCGTACCGGGCAAGGCGGATTTCACTGACTTTTCAGTCGGTTGGCGAAAGGGAGTTTATGTCCGTGACTTCACTTTTGAAAGTGATGACAACGATATTCTGGTAAATGTCGAAGAGGTTAAGGCGGATGTTTATTATTCATCACTTCTGGCGGGAAACTTGTCGTTTGGCAGAACGGTTATTCTCAAGCCAACCGTGCTTTTGAAAGTGGTGGAGGCTCCGCCGCCGGTGCCGGTGGTTGTGCCGCCGGATGTTAACGCCAAAGGCAATGACGGCATTTTTAATATGCCTATTCGTCGTATAGACCTTTTTGTCAAAGACGGCGATGTAAGTTTTCAACAGAATGAAAAGCTTGTAAGCAGAGCAGGCAATATAGACTCTGAAGTTCACATTCGCCCTGCCGGCAGTGAGAGCAACTTTTCGCTGGCGGCAAATATCAGCGGTTCAGACCGACAGACTTCAACTGTCAACAGTAAGGCAACGATTACGCCAGGCGGCAAAGGCCGTCGCTGGGACTTATCCAGAGCATCGGGTGAGTTTACCGTTGATGTCAATGGTGTGGATATGGAAACGATGAAGCCGTTTCTGGCAATGGCGGGCATCGATGCCGAAATGGGCGGCGTTGTTGACGGTCAGATCGAAAGCAGTATTTCGCAGGGTAAAGTTGAAAATGTCAACGGCAATTTTACCGGCAGTGGTATTCGGTTTGGCGGTCCGATTTTAAAAGGCGATGTATTCAGCACCGAGCAGCTGAGCATTGACATCGGGCTTGGACGAACCGAGGACTTAATTGATGTTGAGCGGCTTGAATTGCGAGGCGACTGGTTCAGTGCGAACGCCGCGGGGACGGTTCCGATGACACTTGAATCACTGGAGGAGTTTATCGGTAGTGAGCAGGCAACTTTGAGTGCTGATTTTGAAGCTGACGCGGCGGTCCTTGCTTCACAATTGCCGAACACTCTCGGACTTGGTGAGGAAGTTAAAATTACAGCCGGTCGCATATCCGGCGGTGCGGAAAAAGTTTATGAGGCAGGAGTTGGAAGGCTCGAGGGGCGAACAGAGATTTCTGATTTGCGAGGCGTTGTCAATGAGCGTGAGGTTGTTCTGGCTGAACCTATTGAGGCCAGAGGGCGGATTTCGGCTGTTGAGGATGTTATATCTTATGACGAGATAAGCGTGCGGTCTGCTTTTGCGGATGTTTTCGCAAGCGGCCCATTCGATTCGCTTGATTACAGCGCAGATGTTGATTTAGCCGCGATGCAGGAACAGTTTGGCCAGTTTATATGGGCCGACGAGCTTGATCTTGCCGGAAAATTTTCCGCTGCCGGCAAGGCTGGAATTGGACAGATAATAACGCTGGACGGCGATTTGCAGGTGCAGGATTTGGCGGTTCGTATAGGCCAGCGAAGCGCCGAGGAGCCGGATATAACCGGCAGGCATCAGATTTCTATTGATACCGAACAACAGCTCGCCAGGCTGGACAGCTTTTTGTTAGAGGGTCAGTTCGGGCAAATAAATGTGGACAATGCGAAGGTTCCTTTTGATATGGATACGGGAGATTTGGATTTATCTGTCGATACGCGGGTCGATATCGGACAGGCAAAGCAGTGGGTTGAGTTATTCGAGTTATGGCCTGATGATATGGATATTGACGGTGTTATTGATTCGCGTCTGGCGGTAAGTTCGGCCAATGGTGATGTCAGGATTGTCACGGATGATAGTTTTGTAGAAGATATGCGAGTCGCTGCCGCCGAGGGCAGGCCTGTTGTCGAGCAGCGCGTCGATATTAAGTTTGAGGGACTTTTTAAGCCGGAAACCGGCGATTACGATGTAAGCTGGGATATAGCAGGTCAGCAGATTAGCACGCGCGGCAGGATTTTCAGCGAGGTCGAGGATGACACCATTAGTATGGAAGGTCAGACCGATTTAAGCTATGACTGGGATATGGTCGCTGGTTTAGCCGGGCCTTACTGGCCGGAGGGGCTTACTGTCGCTGGTCGGCGGGAGGATTCTTATTCGTTTTCGAGTATTTATCCTGTAGATGTAGAGGGAGCTTTGCTATCGAATTTTTCAACGACAGGGAGGGTTGGTTTTGACAGCGCGGTTTATATGGGACTTGAGGCAGGTCCTACGGATATACCCATTGATTTTTCCGAGGGCGTAATGAGAATTGAGCCTTTTGAGACTACAGTCAATGAGGGAACGCTTCGACTTGGATGCGTTGCGGATTTTCGTGAAAGTCCGGCAATTGTTAGGCTTACTGAACCGATGCGTGTAGCTGAAAATATCGCTATAAATGAACGGGTCACGAGCGAATTGCTGCAATATGTGAACCCGATTTTCGCCAGAACCGTGCGAGCAGACGGGCGGGCTAATTTTCAATGTGATGATTTGGTTTTTCCTTTAGATATGGAATATTTTGACCAAGCCGTGCTGGATGGGACTTTCTCTGTAGAACAGATGCGGCTGGGTGCTTCGGGGCTTTTGCAGTTAATATTTACGGCGATAGGCGACCCGGGGCAAAGGGTTATGCAACTGCACCCGACTCGATTTATGCTTGAAAACGGTCGGGTAAGATACGATGATATGCAGATAGATGTAGGCCGAAATCCGGTGAACTTTCGCGGCAGCGTAGATGTCCTTGCCGGCACGCTCGATATGGATGTTGTATTGCCTTATACGACCCGAGGGCAAACTGCGCGTGTGGATCAGCCGTATGAAGGCACGCGCATCACGATTCCGCTCAAGGGTACTATCGACGACCCAGATATAGATGTAGCCGGAGCAATTGGCAGAGGTGTCATCGAAGATACACTAAGGCGCGGGCTGGAGCGATTGTTTTAGCTTATAGCCAAATCAGAACGAAACAGGTTTTACGAAAGGCCGGTAATATGAGTGAAGGAATGTTCAGCCGTGTTGGAGGGCGAGTCGGCAGAGGCAGGCGCTTTCTGGTCAATCAGGGTAATGTCTGGGCGTATTGCGTTAGGTTGCTTGAAAAGAATCGGGCTTCTGAAGTAGCGGCCTCATTGGCGTATAGCACGATATTCGGACTAATTCCCTTTGCTGTAATAGTTCTGCTGGTTTTTCAGTTTCTGCCCGGTTACGAGGATATGGGCGATCGTGCGCGTGATTTTATATACACTCAAATGAATCTTACAGCTGTGGAATATACTGTCCCCGACACCGAGGAAACACTGCTGCTGACCGACCATCTTGACCAGATTATCGACAGAGTTGTCGAAGGTATAGACACCGGTGCGCTTACGGTGCTTTCTCTTGCGGTTGTAATTGTAGCAGCGCTTGTTCTGCTTTTTACAATAGAGCGGGCATTTAATAAGATTTATCATGTTACACATTCTCGAAATCTCATTCACCGGATGGTTAATTACTGGGCGGTGTTGACGCTCGGGCCGGTGATAATAGGCATAGGCCTTTATGTAACTACTCAATATCTGGCAGTAAACTATATTGAAGATACTTTATTGCTCAATATTGGCTCACAGGTGGTTACTTATGTTTTCACGGTGGCGGTGCTTTTTTTGCTTTATTTTGTACTGCCCAATACTTCGGTTCAATTATCAGCGGCTCTGTGGGGAGCGGCGATAGCGGCTCTGGCCTGGATGATTACGAGATGGCTTTTTGGGATCTATGTCACAGAGTTTTTACCGTATCATGAGATATATGGAGCGGTGGGACTGTTTCCTTTGGGTATTTTCTGGATATATGTAACCTGGCTGATTGTGTTGTTTGGCTTGCAGCTTACTTTCACGGTTCAACACCTCAAAAGCCTCACCGAAGCCGATGTCAAGGCCGCCAAAAAGAAACGCGATTATTTTCTGGCCAACGACATGACTGTAATAGGTATCGTTCGGGAAATAGCGGAGTGGTTCGAGCAGCAAAAAGGCCCTGCCGGCCTTGAGAGTATCTGCACCAAGTTGGACATACCGGCAGAGTTCGGCGAGAAAATCGCCGCAGGGCTGGTTGATGCCGGAATACTGGCAGAGGCCAGCGAGCCTCGCCACGGATATCTGCCGGCTCGCGACCCAAGTGACATTCTACTTTCGGATATCGCCGAAGTTCTCGACTCAGCCGGTTTTGGTCAACATGTTATGGAAAAAAGCGATACTCTCAGGCAAATCAGCGATAGCGAAAGGCAAGTGCTGAAAAACCATACCGTCCGTGATATTTTGTCAATAAAGGAGCCAACAAAGCCCAAAGAAGAGCAACTGGATAGTTAGCCTTTTTTATTCGCCGATTATTTTTACGAGCAGGCGTTTTTTTCGCTTGCCGTCTAACTCGTAATAGAAGATATGTTCCCATGGGCCAAGGTGCAGCTTGCCGTCTGTGATAGCAACGACTACCTCTCTGCCCATTACCTGGCGTTTGAGATGCGCATCGGCGTTATCTTCATAGCCATTGTGCCGGTACTGGCTGTGGGGTTTTTCCGGCGCGAGTTTTTCGAGCCATACTTCGTAGTCGTGATGCAGGCCCGATTCATTGTCGTTAATGAACACCGATGCGGTAATGTGCATCGCGTTAACTAGTACAAAACCCTCCTTGACGCCGCTTTCGTCAACCAGACGCTCAACCTCATTATGAATTGAAACAATCGCCCGGCGAGTGGGCGTATTCATCCAGATTTCTTTTGTAAGTGTCTTCATTTTCGTCCTTTGTATTACCAAATTAACAATTCATTGCTTTTTCATACACTGCTTCGATGGTATCAACCATTTTATCCGGTGCAAACATTTCTTTTACGAAGTTTTGTCCCTGTTGGCCGAGTCGTTGGCGCAGTTGTCGGTTTTGTATAAGTTCGGCGCAAGCGTCGGTTAAAGCCTGTATGTCTTTGGGTTTAATTAGTCTGCCGGTGTTTTCGTTTACTACTTCTTTTGCACCGTCAAGGTCGAATGACACTGCCGGTTTCGCGCAGAGCAATGCCTGAGGCAATGCTCTTGCCAGTCCTTCCCGCAGCGAGCAGTGGACAAGTATGTCTGAGGCCTGTATCGCCAGGGGGACATCTTCGGGCGGCAGCAGGCCTGTAAATCTGAAACGCTCTGCCAGACCAAGGCCGGCTACAGTTTTTTTGTAATAATCGGCAAGGTTGCCGTTGCCCACAAAAAGCCAGTAGGCATTTGGGAATTTTTGCGCAAGTTTCCTTGCCGATTCTATTATGTAATCGTGGCCTTTCAGCTCAAATAGCCTGGCGATCGTTACCATTACCACGGCGTCGGCGGGGATGTTATGTCGTCGGCGAAATTCGGCGAGTTTTTCCGGTGGTGCTGGGCTGAGGAACATATCCTCGTCGATTGCTGAATACGCGGTGGTGAATTGTTCGGGTTTTCCGATTCCGGCGTTTATAGCCTGTTGACTCATCGCGTCGGCTACGCTGATGAACTGATCGGTGCGTTTGGCGGCGGCTTTTTCGGCGGCTATGTATAGTTTGTTTTTTAACCGACTTTGGTAGGGATGAAACGCCAGTCCGTGGACGGTGTGAATGACTGCGGGGATGTGGTTTTGGTCGTATTTGCCTTTGAGCGACCACCCGGCGTAACGACCGAGTATGCCCGCTTTTGCCGAGTGGGTATGGATGATGTCCGGCTCCAGGCCGTGGAGCAGACCTTTTATGTGCCAGTAGGCAAGCAGGTCTTTTATCGGGTTTATCTGCCGGACGAGGTTTGCCGATACTATAATCTTATACGGGTCTTTTTTTGCTTGCGTGAACAACTGACCTTCCGGGCCGATGGCAGGTCCGGTTATCAGAGTTACCTCGTGGCCTCTTTGGGCAAGGAGTCGGCAGGTAATGAGAGTGTTTTCCTGCGCTCCGCCGAGTATTAGCCTTGTTATTATGTGTACTATTTTCAATGTTTTATCCACATCAGGCACAAGCCGGCGGCGGGAGCTTTTGTCCCGGCGGCTGTGCGATCTTCTGCTTTTATTATTTCGGGCATATCGTCCGGTGACATCTTGCCCATGCCTATATCGGTAAGCGTTCCGGTAATGTTGCGCACCATGTGAAGCAAAAAGCCGTCACCTTCAATATCGACATGCACCCATTCATCTTCGCGTGTGACATCGCAGCGAAAAACGGTGCGAACGGTTGACTTTCGCTTGTCGGCGGCGGATGCGAATGATATGAAGTTCATCTTTCCCACAAGATGACCTGCGGCACGATTCATCTCGTCGATATTCAGATTGACCGGCAGATGCCAGCAGTGGCGGATATGCAGTACCGGCCTGACCGGTCCGGTGTAGATGCTGTATCGGTATAGTTTTTTCCTGACGCCGCCGATTATGTCGAATTCTCGCGGCGGCGCATGGGCACTGACTATGGCGATGTCCCAGGGCAGGTGTTCATTCAATACCCTGGCGATGTTATCTATCGGTATAGGCGTTCGCACGATGAGCAGGGCAACCTGGCCAAGCGCGCTTACGCCGGCATCGGTTCTGCTTGCACCGTGGATACGCGCGCTGGAATCGTTAAAAAAACTTCTACAGAAGTCAACAATCGTTCCCTGAACGGTTCGCAGGCCGGGCTGGGTTTGCCAGCCGTGAAAGCCGCTGCCGTCGTAAGCGATATGCAGTCTGATCTTTTTCGGCGCCATTTACCGCTTTTATAGCAGTTTTTCGGCAATTTGAACAGCGTTCAGCGCCGCTCCTTTTCTAAGCTGATCGCCGGCGACCCACAGATTTATACCCTTGTTGTCGGGGATTGACTCATCCTGACGGATATGTCCGACATAGATGTCGTCTTTCTCGGATGCGTCCAGCGGCATCGGGTGGCGGTTTTTCTGCCTGTCATCAAGAATCGAAACGCCCGGGGCCGAGCTTAATATTTCACGAACCTCATCAGGAGTTATCGGTTTTTCGAATTCGAGATTTATGCTCTCGCAATGCGCTCGCATTACCGGCACTCGTATGCAGGTGCAGGTGATGGCCATTGCGGGTACATCGAAAATCTTGCGGGTCTCGTTGACCATTTTCATCTCTTCTTCGTTGTAGCCGTTATCCTCGGTCGGAGAGTTGTGGCAGAATAAATTAAACGCGATCTGGTATGGGAAAGCCTGACAGACAGGCTCTTTGCCATCAAGGATATCTCGGCTTTGTTGTTGAAGTTCGAGCATAGCGGCCATTCCGGCCCCGCTTGCTGACTGGTAAGTGCTTATTATCATTCGCTTTACGGGATTTGCCTTGTGCAGCGGCCAGACCGGAACAAGGGCGATAATGGTCGAACAGTTCGGGTTGGCAATGATGCCCTTGTGACTGTTTATAGCCTGTGCGTTGATTTCCGGCACTACCAATGGTGTATCGGTATCCATTCTAAAGGCTGATGAGTTATCTACTACCACTGCGCCTGCTTTTACCGCGGCGGGCGAGAATTGTTTGCTTCTGCCGCCTCCGGCACTGAAAATCGCGATATCTATGCCGTCAAAGCTGTTCTCGGTTAGCTCTTCTACTGTATATTCTTTGCCTTGGAACGATATTTTTTTGCCGGCGGAACGACTGCTGGCCAGCATCTTCAGCGAATCGAACGCAAAATTACGCTGCTGGAGTATCGATAACATTTCCTGTCCTACGGCGCCGGTTACACCGGCTATAGCCAGATTACATCCCATTATATTGCTCCTGTCTAAATTTCGATTTCTCTGTATGCCCAGCTTCAAAACCTCATGCGGGCTGTTTATGTTCACAAAAGCTAATAGTATAACAACCTGTGCTTAACTTTCAAGGGGCTAAAAAAATACAGCCTGACCGGTGATTGGCCAGGCTGTCGGAGGAGGAGAGAGAATGAAAAAGCTTGTTAAAGTTCTTTTTATCTTACTGTCCTTTCGTCAATTATACGAGAAGAACTTGAAAAAGTTTAAAAAAATTATAGATTTCTCAAATTTTTCCATAAATTATACGCTGCAAGGCTAATAAGGTTCTAATTTAATTTCACCACTGAGCCTTGTTTTCGCGCTATCTCAATTACCGGTGAATAATCATCTTTCTGCCACCGCTCCAGACCACAAGGGATCGGCTCAATCCTGCTGTCGGTGCGACCAGCAAGTTGCCAGAGTTTGTCCAAGGTGCAGCATTCAACTTTTTTGTCGAAGTCCGGAGAAACCACTACCAGGTCTATATCGCTTAATTCGGAAGCGGTTCCGGCGGTCTGCGAGCCAAAGACAACACCAAAACTAACATTAAAGCCGTTCTGTCTGAGATGATTCAAATATTTTCGAACAGATTCTATAATTGCTGCTTGAGCCATTTTGCCGCCTGTTGAGCCATTTCAAGATATCGTTTAGCTTCTTTGTCATCCGGCATAGCCGGCCAATCTTCAGGGTATCTGCCTTCCAGACAAAAACGGTTAAGCGCTGCCAGAATGTTTTGTTTTTCTTCGTTTTCATCAAGTCCCGCCACTTCATACAACCTGCTGAGATTGTGGATTTTTGGCGGCAGTGCTTTGTTATTTTTGCAAAAATGTGCCTTCAGCATTTTTTCCAATGCCAGATGAATAAAAAACAATCCATGGCGATACTTGGCAGCTTCAACAAGATGCCTGCCCGCATCAAAATCTTCATCGGCGCTTTTAAGCCAAAACTCTGTTTGTCTGGAAATATTGGTCATCTCAAGCTACATTGTAGTTTTCTTTAGCACAAAGGTCAATTGCCGATTGTTCGGCGAATCACGAGAGCTGCCGATGCAAGCTGTGACGGGAAAATGCCAATATGTTTACGGCGAGTTCTTTATGTCAACGCCAAGGAGTTTTTGAGTTGTCTGTCGGTTCTAAGCGTGTATAATACTCGCTCTCGATATATTATTGTGAAATGAAATTTGGTAGTTTTTTATGGAGAAGCATCAAAAATGGCAAATGCACCAAAAGCAAACGCGGTAGTCGGTCAGTCCGGCGGTCCTACGGCCGTAATTAACGCTTCGCTGGCAGGGGTGATTGAAGAGGCGGTAAAACATTCGGAAATTGAAAATCTATACGGCGCGGTTCACGCTGTGCAGGGTATGGTTAAGGATGAGTTTGTTGACCTTAAGGGGCTGGACGCCAAGACTTTGGATTTACTGGCAGCATCGCCCTCGTCGGCGCTTGGTTCGAGCAGGGATAAGCCGGACGAGGAGTATTGCAAAAAGATTTTCGAGGTGTTCGAAAAGCGTAATGTTCATTATTTCTTCTACATCGGCGGCAACGATTCGGCCAACACGGCCCATATCATCAATTCTCTGGCCGATAAGGTCGGCTATGACCTGCGGGCTTTCCATATTCCCAAGACGGTTGACAACGACCTTTTGGTTACCGATCACTGTCCGGGCTATGGAACGGCGGGCAGGTTTGTCGCTTCTGCTTGTATGGGCGATGACCTTGACAATCGGGCTCTGCCAGGCATCAAGATCGATGTGATTATGGGCAGGCACGCCGGTTTTTTGACGGCTGCGGCAGGGCTTGGAAGAGTTCGAGAAGATGACGGGCCGCATTTGATTTATGTTCCCGAGCGAGGTTTTTCGATGGAGAAATTCTGTTCGGATATTGAAAAAGTTTATGAGAAATTTGGTCGCTGCGCAGTAGCGGTCAGTGAGGGCATCTGCGATGAAAACGGCGTAACCTGGGCTGCCCGAATCAAAGAAGACAGCGAAAAGGACGCTCACGGCAATATCCAGCTTTCCGGCAGCGGCGATCTGGCGGACTATCTGGCAGGTAAGGTCAAACAGGCCGGCTTTGCCAAGCGCGTACGCGCGGACACCTTCGGCTATCTGCAAAGAAGTTTCGCCGGTTTTCAGTCTCCGACCGACGCGGCAGAGGCGCGGGCCTGCGGTCGGAGGGCTGTGGAATACGCGATGGAATACGAAAGCGGTTCGGTCGCGATGAAACGCACCGGCAACGGCGCCAATTACGGTGTCGAGCTTTTCCGCACGGAGCTTGCAAATGTCGCCGAAAAGACAAAATCGATGCCTGATGAATTTATCAACGCCGAGGGCAACGATATTACGCCGGCGTTTGTTGAATACGCCGCCCCGCTTATCGGCGAGCTTCCCAAAACGGTTTACCTGGCGAATAACGCAAAAGTATAAATTTTCGGGATTTTTTCAACAATTCAAAGCCCGCGGCGATATTGTCGCGGGCTTTTTTTATGCGCTTTTTGGTTTTTTTTGAACTTCCAAAAGTTTTTTGGGTATTAATTTAATTGCAAACCTACAGGTTTGCTATGTTTGGTGGTTGGCAAGGAGATTAAAAGGTTTGACTTATGTTCAGGGTGTCCGCGGCGATATTAGTATTATTTGGCAGTATTTCACCTGTTGTTGAGGCTTGCACCGAAGCTGCCAGTCCCTGCTGTTATCGAGAGATGGAGCGTTCCTGCTGCGGCGAAAGGCCGGACGGAGACCATTGTTTCTGCAACACGGAAAAGCCTGTTCAGGCAACTGTCGAAATCCGACAGCTTGTGCCTCAAGTAAACCTGCCAATCGCTGCGAACAATAGCTTAGAATTTGTTAAACCCATCGCCGTTAAACTCGCTTTTTCAAGATATCAAGTACTCGCCGAGGATTTAAACGCTTTTATATGCGTTTTCTTGTGTTGATCCGGAACTTTCCTGCGCATTTTTTTGAAATTCTGAAAATTACAACCTTAAAAATCAAGGAGATTTCCAATGAGATCAACAATTATGATTCTGACAGTAGTAGCAGCGTTTATTCTTATCACCACAGCATTTTCCGTTTACAGCCCGGCAACGGCGACAGACGGTACAGCATTGTCCCGATGTTGCCCGGCGCCGGAACAAGCACCGTCCAACCCTTGCGATAAGGCTGTCGGTGTGAGTCAGGGCTGTTCAGTCGAGCAAGCGCAATGTTGCAGTTGCGATGACTGCACCTGTGTAAAATGTTGCAGTGGCGATGAAAAATGCACCTGCGACGGCTGTGAATGTGACTGCTGCAAGGCCAAAACCTGCGGCAAAAGCTGCAAATAGCGGTTTTTGAGCGTTATTTGATTATAAAAAGCCCGCGGCTTCGTGTCGTGGGCTTTTTTTGTGCCTATGTTTCGGTCTCGGCGGCGGTTTCTTCGGTGCTGAAAAGCGCTTCGACGAATTTATCGGGGTCGAACTCGGCGATTGCTTCTGGTTTTTCGCCCAGGCCTACGAATTTGACTGGAATATCGAGCTGGTCTTTGACGGCGATTACTATACCGCCGCGTGCTGTGCCGTCGAGCTTGGCGAGGAATATGCCGGTTACATTTATCGCCTCGGTGAAAAGCTGGGCCTGTGCGATGGCGTTCTGGCCGGTGGTCGCGTCGAGTACGAGTATGACCTCGTGCGGAGCGCCGGGGATTTTCTTGGCAGCGACATCCCGTATTTTTGTAAGCTGTTTCATCAGGTCTTTCTGCGTGTGTAGTCTGCCGGCGGTATCGAGTATCAGATAATCCGCGTTTCGCGCCAAAGCGGCCTGGCAGGCGTCAAAAGCCACCGCCGCCGGGTCTGCGCCCATCTGGTGTTTGACAATCTGGACATCGATTCGCTCTGCCCAGATTGTAAGCTGCTCCACAGCCGCGGCGCGGAAAGTGTCACAGGCGGCCACGATAACGCTGTTGTCGTTTTGCTTGAGGGTGTAGGCAAGTTTGGCGATGCTGGTGGTCTTGCCGGTTCCGTTTACACCGGCTACGAGTATCACGGTCGGGCCCTGCTGGGCGCGTTTTAGCTGTCTGTCCTGCTGCGGCCAGTATCGCTTCATATCCTCTTTTAGAAACGGGATTATCTGTTCGGTTTCGGTGATTTGTTTATTTCGGTAGGCCGTTCGCAGGTCCTCGACTATCTTCCGAGTCGTCGCGATGCCGATGTCGTCGCTGATGAGGATTTCCTCTATCTGGTCGATTATGTCGTCGTCAATTTTGCGCCCGCCGACCAGAAAAGCCAGCGAACCGGTTATCTTTTTGCGTGTCTTGCCGAGTCTGCTTGCGAAAAAATCCTTTGTTTTCGAGAATATACCCATTACTGCTCCTGTGCTGCATTGATTTAGAGTTATCAGAATTTCCACACCGCCCGAAGGCGGCTTATGGCTGATATGTTAAATCCCCCGGCGCAATTAGTCAAAGCCGATAGTTAAAATAATTGAACGATGGCTTTTCTATACAGGGAAACACATTCCGTGACATTAGGGGTTTTGGCTGGTTGAGTTTTTTGTGTTTGTAGATGCCGGATCGGAGTCCGGCATGACAAAAGGGACGGATTCCGGGACGACAAATAGGATGGGTTTCGCAATGGCTAAAAGGACAGGCTTCGGGGTGATATCTGTAAGCGTGCCGATAGTTTTTTGGCTTTTTTGTAGTTTTCCGGAAAAAAACTGAACAGTCCCGCGGCAGGGGTCGGTATGGAACAGATAAGGCCGAGACTAATAGAGTTAATGCTCCTATTATTATGGAAAAGCCGGACAAAAAACCCGAAGGAACGAGTTCTCTGAAAGTTACAGTCGCCTCGAGCGGGCGCAGTCTTGATGCCTGTGTGGGCCAGCGGCTTGATGAATGCCCCTACCTTTTGACCGTTGACTGCGACAGCCTCGAATTTGAGGCGATTCAAAATCCTTTGTTAAGTCCTAATCGTCAGGCGGCGATAAAACTGTTGAAGCAGTTGCTTGCCGACAATGAGGCCGGGACTATCCTGGTCGGCGGTCAGGAAAGCAGCTCCTGCGAAAGACTGGATAAATACAAAATACGAGTCGTTCCCGGGATGAACGGTTCGGTTCGAGAGGCTGTTGAAAAATTTCAACAGCTAGAAAAGGCGCCGGCGTCATAAATTGCATAAAAATCGGCAATTAATGAACCTTGCCGGAGCTTGGCCGTACATCGGCACTACGGGCAGCTATAAAAGTCGCCCAACGCTCTTGGAGAAATTGAATAAAACGAACGAGTATTAGCCGATATTGGCGGTTTATCCGAACTTAACGGCTAATACGCGAAAGTTTCCTCCGCCTGCGTTATGTCTGCTTTGATCCACTCCCCATATGCCGAAAACTGTCTTAACAGTATTTTGCGCATATTACACATTCGTTAATTATCTCTTGCCAGGCGGGGAATAATTCATTAGTGTTTAATGTAACGGTTTTTAGGAAATCGAAATGTTGTTTTTTAAGGAGAACGATTATGAAGAGTAACAAATGGTTAATTGCGATGATTTTACCACTGTTCATAGCCGGTTTTGTGTTTGTCGCCGGTTGTGAGGAAGATCCCCAGTTTGATGCACCGCCTACAGAGGAGCCTATGGAGCAGGATCCTTTTGAAATGCCCGATGATGATTTCGATGAGGCGCCGGATGATGAAGGCATTCCGGATGATGATTTCGACTTTTAACCATTTTTTCTTAAGGAGAACAAATATGAAAACTCACAAATGGCTAATTGCGATGATTTTACCACTGTTCATAGTCGGCATTCTGTTTGTCGCCGGTTGTCCAGAGGAAGATCCCCAGTTTGAGCAACCGCCGACAGAGGAGCCTGTTGAGCCGGATCCCTTTGAAATGCCCGACGATGATATCGACGAGGCGCCGGATAATGGAGACTTTCCGGACGATGATTTCGACTTTTAACTGAGGATACATCGCAAATGAAAAAATTCAAATGGAGTGTATTGCCTGTTTTTCTTATGGCGGCTTTACTGTTGGTCGGCTGTGAAGATGATACGGCGTTTGAGGATGATATTCTCACGGACGAAGAGCCGTATTTTGACCAGTCGGATGACTTTGATGCTGAGACAGACGAGCAGTCTTATGATTACGATGAGGATGCCGATGACGATCCTATCGACGAATTTGACTTCCAGCAGGAAAAGGAATCTTTTATTTCGCTGGGACAAATGCAGATTGATGACCTCGAACAGTCTCTGGAAAGCCTTACAGAGGTAGCAGAAAATCGTGACATACAGGCTGAATTTGCCGCTCATCGGGACGCAATAACGCAAAAGCTGCAAGAGGCAAAAATGTTGCTCGAGCAGGTCGAACAGGCCAGCCGCGAAACCTGGCCGGAGAAACATGAGCAGTTCCACGAAACGATGGACAGACTTATCGAACTGTATCAGCAGGCCTCCGAAGAAGTCAGGTCGCACATGCAGCCTGATCTTGAAGAGTTGGACTTGTAACCGGCCTATTGAGCGTATTTTACAATTTACTCCAAATTTGAAAAACACGGAACAATTCAAAGTGGCCTATTCGGCTCGAATGGCCACTTTGAACATCCGTATTTGCAAACGACAAAGTTGCAGGCTCTGAGCTGTGTCGGCAGAGGTTCTACGATTTGTTTTTGCAGAGCTTTACATGGAATTCAAGAAGTTAAGTGAATGAGTTACTCGAGTCAGTTATACAGGTAATTGGAGGTTTTTATGAAACTCAAGAAACTCAAAATAATTTTACCATTTTTGGCCGGTGGTGCTTTTTTGCTGTTGGCCGGTTGTCAGGAGCAGCGGGATCCCTGGGAGCAAGAACCGCAGTGGCAGCAACAGCCCCAGCAGGAACCAATGCAGCAGCAGCAACAGCCAATGGAGCAACAACAGCAGCCGGTTCAGCCTCAGGACCAGCAGATTCAGCCGCAGCAGGAACAGCACCAGCAGCAGCCGGACGATCAGTTTGGGGCGGCCACCACAGATGATGCCCAAAGGCAGCAGTATGTCACCCAGGGACAGCAGCAGATTGCCGAATTGGAAAATGCCATGCGCGATTTGCAGCAGATTGCGTCCCAACTGCAAGTCGAAAGTGAATTCGAGCCTTACTACGAGGAACTGTCCGCAGGACTGCAAGTCGCTCGCGACCACCTGAGCCAGCTTCAGCAGGCCGATGGTGCGCAGCTCGAGAACGCTGTCAGCGAACTTGCCTCGTCCATAAATAACCTTGTGGATACTTACAACGAGGCCGCGGCTGTTATACAGGAAAATCTGCCGTCCGAAGGTCCCGCACAAGGCCCGGCAGTTCATTAAAATAATCTAAAATTGGGCAAACCTCTCACAGGTATTGTCGTAAGGCACCTTAGCAAGCAAGTAGTTTTAAGTAAGTTGTTTTTGGAATTTTATTTATTGAAAGGAAAGGTTTAGTATGAATGGTAGGAAAAAGTATTTGGTAATTTTACTAACAGCTGCAATCGTTCTGTCCGGTCTGGCAATAGGTCAACAGGGACAGCCAATGCCTGATCCGCCGCCGCAACCTCAGACTCCGGATGTTGATCCTGATGAAGTCGCGGTTACCGTAAATGGCGTTGATATTCCTGAAATGCAGGTGCAGGAGATGCTTCAGCCGCAATTGCAGCAATTGCAGGCTCAGGAGCAGGAACTGCCCGAGGAATTTCTCGATCAGTACAAACAGCAGATTCGGGCACAGATTGTTGATCAGCTAGTCGCTCAGCAACTGCTACAGGAAAAGGCAGAGGAAGAAGGCATTCAGGCCGACCGCCAGGACGCTTTGGATCATCTGGAGATGATAGGCAGTCAGCAGCAGCCTCCGATGGGACTGGACGATATCCGTGAGATTATCGCCGCATCGGGTCAGGATTTTGATGATGTCGTAGAAGAAATCAAAGGCCAGCTTGGTCCGCAGATACTTCTTGAAAGGCAATTCGAAGACCAGATAGAGGTAAGCGAAGACGAAGCAAGGCAGTATTATGAGCAAAACGAAGAGCAATTCGCCACTCCTGACCAGATTCAGGCAAAGCACATCCTGATAGACAACGAGCAGCCCGAGGCCGCACAGCAGGCAGAGCAGATTCGGGCACAGATTGTCGAGCAGGACGCCGATTTTGAGGCGCTTGCCCAAGAACATTCTGCCTGTCCTTCGGGCCAGCAGGGTGGAGATCTGGGTTATTTCAGTCAGGGCCAGATGGTTCCGGAATTTGAACAGGTAGCGTTTGCCCTTGAGCCGGGCCAGGTAAGCGATGTCGTTGAGACACAGTTCGGCTACCATATTATCAAGGTCGAAGGCCGTCAGGAAGCCTCTGTTGAGCCGTTTGAAGAGGCAAAGCCTCAAATAGAGCAAATGCTCAGCCAGCAGCAGCAGGCAGAAATCGCCGAAGTTTATATCGGTGAGCTTCGTGAACAGGCTGAAATCGAGTATCCTGAAGGCAAGGAACCACAGCCGCAGCCTGAGCAGGAAATGCCCGGCATGCAGATGCCTCATTAAGTGTGATTTTGCATTGAAATTGTCAAAGCAGGGTGTTTTTTAACGCCCTGCTTTTTTTATTTATCTTCCGGCTGGAGGAGGGATTTTGGTGCAATAACGCAATCGAGCGTTGACACCGCGGCTGAGCTTTTGGATAATTGGGTATAGTTAAGTTATAGGTATCGCGCCGGAGTTGAGTTATTTTTTGTGGGTTTTTGCGGCGCGATTGAGGCTTTAGCGGCAGGTAAAGTTAAGAAAGGGCAACGAAAATGAAAACAATTAAATATCTTCCGATTCTTGTTTTAGTAGTTATAGCAGGCTGCCTGCCCATTCTTTCGCTGAATCCGCTTCACACGGATCAGGATGTCGTTTTTGAGGAAGAATTGGTGGGAAAATGGATAAACGAGCAGGAAACTCTTACGCTGGATTTTTCGGTGCATCCTGATGATCCGAACTCTTACCGACTGGTTTTTACGGATGATGACGACTATGAGGGGCTGTTCAACGCTAATATGCTGGAGCTGGAGGGTAAGCGATTTATAAATTTTGTTGTAGCTGAACCGGCGGCGGGGGACGATCCGAATAATCTGCGTTGGCCTTATAACACCGCGTTTATCATTCCGGGTAATAGTTTCGCTATTGTCGATTCTATGGATGAAAAGCTTACAATCCGGATGACGGATAATGAAAAGTTTGCCGAATTCCTCGAGGAAAACCCCGACGCTATAGACTATCAAAAGCGTAACGGCAGAGTGATTCTCACCGCCCAGACGGAGCAATTACAGCAGTTCGCCCTGGCTCAGGCCGACACGGAAAACCTTTTCCCGAATGAACTGGTCTTAAAGCGAGTGGAAGTTCCCGATCCCGAGGAAGAACAAACCGACCAGCCGCCGGACAACGGCAACAACAATGACAATTGACGGAGCATGAAACGATAATGACCACCCAGGGAGAGTTCAGACGGTATCTGGTTAATATCGACTCGATATCGACAAATCAGCTTTTTACAGATTGTCTTGTAATCGGCACCGGTATCGCGGGATTGCGTGCGGCAATTGAAGCGGCGCAAACCCGCAAGGTAATAGTGGTGTGCAAGGACAACATTGAGAAATCCAACACCTGGGACGCACAGGGGGGTATCGCTTCGGTGCTGAAAAGCCAGGACAGTTTCCAGTCACATATCGAAGATACGCTGAATACAGGATGCGGTTTATGCGAGCCGGAAGTTGTGGAGCTTGTCGTCCGCAAGGGTCCTGAGCTGGTTCGACAATTGCTTGACTGGGGAGTTCAGTTTGACCTTTCCGGTGAAGACATAGCTGTAACCATTGAAGGCGGACACAGCCATTCTCGCGTTGCGCACGCACACGGTGATGAGACCGGTAGGGTTATTGCCGAGACGATGATAAAATACGCTAAGAGTAATCCGAACATCCGCATAATTGAGAGATTTTACGCCATTGACCTAATAACCGATGATCATAATCAATGCCTGGGCGTTATTGGACAGGGATCAAAGGGCAGACAGATTATCTGGGCAGGGTCAACGATACTGGCCACGGGCGGAGCCGGCAGGCTGTATCGTGAGACTACAAACTCCGAAATTGCCACCGGCGATGGGCTGCCTATGGCCTATAGAGCAGGTGCAATGCTGCGTGATATGGAGTTTATGCAGTTCCACCCAACGACACTTTATATCGCCGGTGCAAGCAGGGCGCTGATTACAGAAGCAGTTCGCGGCGAAGGAGCGAAACTGGTCGATTCCGAGGCGGAGGAATTTATGAAAGAATACCACGAAAAGGCCGAGCTTGCGCCTCGTGATGTTGTCAGCAGGGCTATACTTTCGCAGATGCTCAAGACAGGCTCAACGCATGTTTATCTGGATGTGAGACATTTTGATAAGCAGTTTCTGACAAAGCGTTTTCCACGAATCAGTGAAATATGCGAGTCTTTCGATATTGATACTTCTACAGAGCTTATCCCGGTGCGTCCGTCGGCTCACTATATGATAGGCGGCGTAAAGACCGACTCCTCTGCGGGTACAAATATCAGGAATTTTTACGCCTGCGGAGAGGTAGCTTCTACGGGACTTCACGGGGCTAATCGACTGGGGAGCAATTCTCTGCTGGAGGGACTTGTTTTCGGCAAAATCGCCGGTCAGTCAGCGGCCCAAAACGCCGAATCAGCCGCGGCTACACGGACAAAAATTCCGCCTATAGAATACAACATACCGTCATCCGACCGGACTCGTCTGGATATTTCGGATGTCAAGAACTCGCTGCGAGCACTTATGTGGCGGAATGTGGGCATTACTCGCAGGGAAAAACCGCTGGCCGAGGCACAGGAGATAATCCGTTTCTGGCAGCGTTATGTGATGGATAAGATTTTTGCCAGGCCCGACGGCTGGCAGTGCCAGAATATGCTTACGCTGGCTATGCTGATGGCAACAGCGGCACAGCAGAGGAAAGAATCACGCGGCGTACATTTTCGTCAGGATTATCCCGAAAAATCCAGCCAATTCCAAAAACACATAGAAATCAGCAGAGACTAGATTATATCGGGTTTCTATTATGGAAATCCGGGAATGTTTCCACCGTAAATATCTTCGAGCAGTTCATCAACAGTTGGGGACTCGCCGGGCCAGGTGTCTTTTACCTGTCCTTCTGACATAAGAACCGCTGTCGGGGTCAGGACTATCCAGTCTCGCACATTGTCAAGCTGAGCCATCAGCGACAGGTCCTGTGCAGCCTGCGGAACATAATCGGCCGGGCCGTATTGTTTTTCATGAGGTATTTCTATAAAGGCAAATCGCAGAAATTCCTCGTTTCCCTGAAGCTCTATGGCCATTTGCTCGACTCGTTCAATCGCCGGAGGACATTCAGTGCAGGTGTGGTCATAGAGAAGCGCGAACCAGTTGCCGGTTTGAAGCTCGCCGCCAAGGTCGATATTATCAAGTATCGGCAGCTCTTGCCCCGGCCAGTTTTGCGGACGCAGCACGATGTAGTCATCGGTCTCTTCCGGCGGCTCATTCAGTATAAGGACACCGGTCGAGGCGGCGATTATGACAACGCCCGGTATGGCGTATGCCAGGAATTTCTTCAGCGAGGGCAGCGGGAACAGGAAGTAATTTATCAGGGATTTAATGTTCATGCCGTCTCGGAATATATCGAGCTTAGGCCTGAAAATCAGCAAAAATATAACAGCGGGCACATCAATTACAAAAAGCGTTATCCAGGGGTTGACCTTTACCGGCCCGAAGCATCCGCAGGAAGCGGCGCCTGTAAGCCCCAGGTAAACAGTCATAACGCTAAATACGGTAAAACAGCCCAGTGCGGCAACCCAGGCGGCTTTTTTAAACATTCCCGAAATAAGCCAGATTCCCAGCGCGATTTCGAATTGAACAACGAAAATCTGAAACGGGCGATTACTCCAAATGTCAATTTCTGCCATCGGCAGCGTCAGCAGCTCCCAGCCTTTTAGCACCGCAGAGACCAGCAGGATAACTGCCAGAATTTTCAGGATAATATCCATTGCGTTGAATTTTCTGTTGTCGGTTGTATTCATTGCTTTTACTTTGTTATTTTGAGAAAATCATTCTAAGGGCTACCAACAGCAAAAATCCGCCAAACAATTTTTTCAGGTGTTCTTCGGGTATTCCTATCGCGATATTCGCCCCGATAAGCCCCCCTATGAAAAACCCCAGGCATATCAGCGCGGCTATTTTTATGTCAACAAAGCCTTCTTTGTAATATGTATATGCGGCCAGCAGTCCTATCGGCGGCACCATCAGCCCAAGGGTCGTTCCCTGGGCTATATGCTGCGAAAATCCGAAAATAAAGACCAGAGCCGGTATTATAATCGTCGCCCCGCCGATTCCTATCAATCCGCTGAGGATCCCGGCCATCAGGCCAATCAAAATGCATAAAATTATGGTCTGCATTTTCATATCTCGAAAAGTTCTGTAAATTTTTCTTTGATGTCCTGTTGTTGACATAGACTCTGGCCTATCAGTATAGCAGATACGCCGAATCTCTTCATTTTGTTTACATCGCGATGGTTTCGTATTCCGCTTTCTGTAACGACCGGCTTTTTTTCCTCGAGAAGTTCAATCAACCTTGCGGTGGTTTTAAGGTCAACCTCCATAGTTTTCAAATTGCGGTTGTTAATGCCGAGTATCGTTGAGCCGCTCTTGGGAAAATCGATCAGACTGCGCACCGCCAGCAGCGAGTCGGCCTCGTGGACTTCCAGTAACACTGTCAGCGTAAGCTCTGAAGCTGTTATAATCATATCCATAAGCTCGCCGGGCTTTAGGGCTTCGGCAATTAGCAAAATCGCGTCGGCTCCGGCGGCGCGGGCTTCGTAAATCTGCCACGGGTCGATAATGAAGTCTTTGCGAAGTATGGGTAAATTTACCGCCTGTTTGACCTGTTGGATATATTCGAGTCGGCCGTGGAAGTATTTTTCGTCGGTTAAAACGCTTATGGCGTCGGCGCCGCAGTCCTGATAGATTTTGGCGATTTCGACCGGATCGAAGTCCGCGCGGATAATACCAGCCGAGGGCGAGGCCTTTTTGATTTCGGCGATGACATTAATCGCGCGAGGGTTCTTTTTTGTTACGGCCTGGTAGAAGTTTCGGCAGCGAGGCATCTGCGCGATTTTCTCGCGGAACTGCTCTATGCTCGTTTTGGGCTTTAGATGCTGTAGTTCCCGTTGTTTGTTCTCTATTATAGTTTGCAGTATTGTCTGCACTGTAAGAACCCATTATCCGGCTATTTTAACATATGCCATTTTAAGCTGGGAAAGAGTGTCTTCCAGAGCCTTGGACTCTTCGTCGGAGAGATTGCCCTTGGTTTTTTCCTGCAGCACTTCAAGCAGATCGATGTTATATTTTGCCATATTAAGGTCTTTTACTGGCTCCTGACCTTCGAGCTGAAGCAGGCCCATCGCATAAAACGCCTGTGTTGCAAGCATGCTGGCCAGAGAATGGAAATTAGCCGGCGGCAGAGGTTGTTTTCCTTGTTCTTCAGGTTGAGCCTGTTTCTGGTCTTTTTGCGCTTCGTTTGCGAGCTTTTGCTTTTCCTGCTGGGCCTGTTTTTTCCAGTCCTCATCGATAATCAGTTTTTTTTCGGATTTTTCGTTTTCGGCCATTTTGAGACTCCTTTCGGTCGCGGTTATCGTTTGTATTTTTTTAACTGCCTGTCGATGTCGCGTTTCTGCTGTTTTTTAGCTATTGTATCTCGTTTGTCGTATTGCTTCTTTCCTCTGGCAAGTGCGATTTCGACTTTTGCCAGGCCTCGATTGTTGAAGTATATCCGTAAAGGTACGAGCGTAAAACCCCTCTGTTCGAGCTTAGAGCGGAGCTTCCGCAACTCAGCCTTGTGCAGCAGCAACTTCCGTTTTCTGGTCGGATCGTGCTGGCGGGTCGGTGATGCTTTATCGTATGGGGCGATTGTCGCGGCCAGAAGAGCACAATGGTCCTGCTCGATGCGGGCGTATGAGCCGTGCAGGTCGGCATTGCCGTTGCGCAGCGATTTTACCTCGCTGCCGGTAAGCACGATACCCGCTTCGTATTTTTCGATAAGCTCGAAATTAAAGTAGGCCTTTTTGTTTACGGCCTTTTGAGAGCTTTTGTCCTGTTTGTCTTTCTTTGCCGCCATTTAGCGGACATCATAGCCGCGACCGACGGATTTTGCAAGATTACAGAAACTCACTTTATAAAACGAATGGCAATCGGGTAGCGGTAGGGCTTGCCCCCGCTTGCCGATACGGCCGCCAGTATCACGAAGATTAAGTTCAGCAACAGCAACACCGGCATAAGTATCACACCTATTGCCACTACTGTCAGCAGACCGGCAATGAACCAGTATATCAGCATTGAAATCTGGAAGTTGATCGCTTCTTTACCTTCGCTGTCAACAAAGGGGTGCTTGTCCTTTACGATTATCCAGGCGATAAGCGGCCCGAGAATCCCGACCAGACCGAGTATATGGCAGAGCATCGCCATATTCTTCGCTTCAGAGGTCAGGGCTTGCTCCGGCTGGGCCTGTTCTTGCTTAGAGGCTGCCTGCGACTGTTCCGGCTGTTGCTGTGCGCTTTCGTTTTGAGGTTGATCCTGCTGGGGCTGGTTTTCTTTTTGTTCGGCGTCCATCTGCCTTACCTTTCATGAATTAAGGAAAAATGGTTGCTCGCTGGTTTTTTATTTATCACAAACCCGTGGCGGCGACAAGGATAAAAGAGGGAGAAATTCATCATTTTTTGCTTTGCTGACAGAATTGGCCCATCAACGCCATAGCGCGGGTCATTTTCTCGGCAGAGCCGTCCATTTGCGCGTATGCGTCTATCAGTTCCAGCAGTTTAGTATCAGGCTCTTTCTGGCCGTATTTGTGGTTTACATTCACTATGGCCGCGTCCAGCCCGTACTCCATCGCCTTAGCGACATACGCCCGGCATATTCCGATTCGCCTGGCCGGCAGATCGCGTGCGCAGTTGCTTATGCCCAGTGAGCAGTGGCACTGTTTTAATCGCGGGTGGCTTTTTATGGTTTTTATCGTTTGGAAAGCTCGATATGTATAGCCCGGGGTGTCCGGCTCCATCGGCATATCTATTGCCAGCGGAAAGACTGTCGAGTCAAAAAAGATTTCATCGGGTTTGAAGCCATATCCGTCAACAGCTTTTTCGAATATCCGCTCGGCGATATTTACAAGCTGCCGGACACTCGGCGGCTCAGCGGATTTTTCCTCACTTACAAGCAGACCGATGAAAGCGTAGTCGTAATCTTTTTTCAGCGGCAGCAGCCGGTCGGCGTTATAGGTTTTTATGGAGTTCAGCAGAGGCTGTTTGACTTGCTGTTCTGTACCGTACCATTCTTTTAGCCCGGCGATGAGGACTTCATCGTCACTGCTATCGATGCAGGCGGGCACACCTTTGCCGAATTTGCGCACCAGTCGAACATACTCTTTCATAAGTTTGCCGGCCAGCCCTGGATCCGACTCGCCGAAACTGTCAACATTTACAGCGATATAGTCGGCGCCGTCCTCGGCCTGGGACTCGATAAGCGATATTATGTAGTCCAGCGGCTCTGAGGAGTTCTCATAAGCTCCCTGTCCCAGGTCGATTAGCTGCCGCATCGCTTTTCCGGGCGCCGGTATGGACGCGTGTATTGATTCACCTACTTGTATCAGTTTTTCTGCCATAATTTACCCTTTCAAAAAATCCAGCCTATTTTCTATGTCAAATTCAGCCTGATGTAAAGGATTATTTCAACAGTAAACCCTTGTCGTCAATGGGTTTTCATCACGGCCATGCGATTGTGGATAACTTGTTAATAACTTTGGTCTTCAGCGCGGCGGGACCTTGTAAATAACATCGTTTTAGTATGAAATGCTTTGATTTAGCTGCTCAAAAGGCAAAAAAATGCATACCTCGCCCACAGGGGATTATGTAAATGCCTGTAAAAAAGGGACTTATGGCAGAAAAGTTAGCTTCAGGGAAATACTAAAAGACAGTAAGGTTTTTACTTAATCGCCGTTTTTGAGGCTTAACAGGTTGTATAAGCATGCAGACAGAAACTTCATTACGGTGGATAACCTGTTCAAAACGCGCAAAACTTACCTCTAAGTTCAGCTTCCGGCAGATGGTTCTTGAGTGAGTTTACCGGCCATTCAGAATTTCAAACCACCAGAAAATTTTATCTGGCTGTAAGCAACAACATAGTTGACCGCGCCATTGCCGTTTTTGATGCGTGGCCAAAGCCAGATTCTGTTGCAATGCTGTTAAACCGGCCTTTTTGAAGCAGGAATAAAAATGGCCAGCAAGCATAAACTCTTGCTGGCCAAAGATTTAAGAATACGCCCGGGAGGACTCGAACCTCCAACCTTCGGATTCGAAGTCCTGATGTCCGCATTTTTTTACCCCCTGTCAAGCACTAAATCCGCATTTTTAGCTTAAAAACAAAGATTTCTGCTTTTTTATTTTTTTTGATTTTTTGGCTTTTTTGGCCTTCTTGGTGATATTACGGTGATATGATTTTTGCCCGAATCCCATGGTAAAATAACCAGCGTCAAATGATATTCTTTTTGGTGCCGTGATGCGGTCACAGGAGCAATCGATGCAGGCTGATTTTACGATGGTTTTTTCATATCGTCGGCAGGCCCCAATGAAGCGAACTGCCGGTGAAATAATATGCCCGATCCAAGACCCTGGCCAGTGGTCTTTTTTGAAGCGGCGATTTCGACTCAGCAGCGCAGAGACATATGTGGCGATAAAAATCT
>PWDX01000121.1 GCA_003553245.1 Phycisphaerae bacterium | reverse complement strand
GATATTGGGCTGCTTGTCTGTCAGCAGGGGGCACAGGCGGCGGCGGTTTTCACTACTAATAAGATAGTCTCGGCGGCGGTTGATGTTTGCCGGGCGAATGTGAAATCCCGAAAGATCAAGGCGGTTGTTGTCAATTCCGGCATAGCCAACGCCTGTACGGGCAAAAAAGGACTGAAAAACGCAGAGCAAATGTGCAAAAACACCGCAGGGGCAGTCGGAACAAATGCTGAGAATGTACTGGTAGCCTCAACAGGGGTAATCGGGCGGCAGCTTGAGATGGGCAAAATCCTGCCGGGTATCGAATCTGCTCATAAAGCTCTATCCGACAGTGCCCAGGCCGGGCTGAATTTTGCCAAAGCGATAATGACCACCGACACAAAGCCCAAACAGGCCGTCACTTCCGTTAAAATAGGTAAATCGAGTGTAACAATCGCCGGCGCGGTAAAAGGCGCAGGTATGATTGGCCCGAACATGGCTACGACGCTGTGTTTTCTTACCACTGATGCGGATATTTCAAAGCCGCTGCTAAAGCGGGCGTTAGCCGAGGCTATAGGCCAAAGCCTCAACCGGCTTACTGTTGACGGCCATCAAAGCACAAACGACACGGCGATAATACTGGCTTCTGCTCAGGCTGGTAATACCCCTATCCGAAAGGCTGACCGAAATTATAATAAATTCGCCAAAGCTCTCGGCCTGCTTTGTCAGGATTTGACCAGGCAGATGGCTCTGGATGCAGAGGGGGCGACTCGGATGTTTAAGGTTGTAGTTAAAGGGGCGGCCAGCAACGCCCAGGCTCATAAGGCCGCACGGGCGGTGGCGGATTATCCGCTGGTAAAATGCGCGATAAACGGCGGTGATCCCAACTGGGGCAGAATTATCTGCGCAGTCGGTTCCTGCTCTGTAAAGTTCAATCCGGCAAAACTATCGTGCAAACTTGGGCCTGTTACCGTATTTCGTAACGGCTCGCCGGTGAAATTCGACCATAAAAAGGCCGCGGCGATTGTCGCTTCAAAAGAGCATACGATTACTATTGACCTGGGCGTTGGAAAGGGTAATGATTTTTGTTTTGGATGCGATATGAGCAAAGAATATGTGGAAATAAATGCCGATTATCACACATAAGGTTGTTCTCAGGTGTGGATTTTTGTCGTGAAGATATAAAAATACTTGAAAAGCCCGCGCATTTGGTTACACTGCTTGCGATTTTCCCGGAAATTAACAAATTATGGTATTAGTCTAAAGGAGCAGCACAAATGAATTTTGTCAAAACAGCAGTTTTCGCATTAGGGGCAATTCTGGCTCTGAATGTCAGCGCACTGGCAGATCAGGTGCACAGTGCCACTGAGGCGACCGCGGCCATACCGATTACATGGTATATTGCACCGCTGGCGTCTCTTGTTGCGTTGGGATTTGCCTGGTATTTCTACAAAACGGTGATGGAATACAGTGAGGGCAACGAGAGGATGCGCGAAATCGCACAGCATGTCCGCGAAGGCGCCTATGCGTATCTTTACAGGCAGTATGTTGTTGTTGCTTTGGTATTTGTTCTTCTATTGATTATCTTTACCGTTCTGGCGTATATGGGAGTGCAAAATCCGTTTGTGCCTGTCGCGTTTCTCACGGCGGGAGTTTTGAGTGCTTTGTGTGGCTTTTTAGGTATGAAAACAGCGACAAACGCCTCTGCTCGAACCGCCCAGGGAGCCACTAAAAGCCTTAACAGAGCGTTGCAGGTAGCTTTCCGCAGCGGCTCGGTTATGGGTCTTGTTGTGGTAGGTTTCGGGCTGCTGAATGTGACTTTCTGGTATCTTATTATGGATAAGATCGTATTTCCCGCCGAGAATATGGAACACGGCTGGACGCTTTTCGGCCTGGTGCTTGTACCCGAAGGAATGGACCCTGCTACAAAGCTTGTTGAAATTACTTCGACAATGGTAACATTCGGTATGGGTGCTTCTGCTCAGGCTCTGTTTGCTCGTGTAGGCGGTGGTATCTATACCAAAGCCGCGGATGTCGGAGCGGATCTTGTCGGAAAAGTCGAAGCCGGAATCCCCGAAGACGACCCGCGTAACCCTGCTACAATCGCGGATAATGTCGGCGACAATGTAGGCGATGTTGCCGGAATGGGTGCGGATCTTTTTGAAAGCTATATCGGTTCGATACTTGCAACGGCGGCGCTTGGTGCTGCGATTTCGGTCGGGGCTCTTGGAGACAGGCTCGATCCGCTGAGCATTGTGCTTGCTCCTACAATGGTTGCCGGGCTTGGCATTTTGGTTTCGATTATTGGAATTTTCCTTGTTCGGACAAAAGAAAACGCTACACAGAAAGACTTGCTGCGTTCTCTGTTAGTAGGAACGCTTAGCAGTTCTGCGATGATTGTTGTTGTGCTGATTTTGATGGTTCTGACCGGATGGATAAGCTGGGGAATTTTCCTGGCGGTGGTGTCCGGCCTGGTTGCTGGTGTGCTGATAGGTCAGTTCACAGAATACTACACCTCTTCGGAATACAAGCCGACAAAGGGAGTCGCCGAACAGGCCGAGATGGGAGCCGCGACTACTATTATTGACGGTTTCGGCACGGGAATGTATTCGGCTGCTCTGCCGGTGGTTACGATTGTTCTTTGTATTCTGTTTTCTTTCGGATTTGCCGGAGGATTTACTGATATAAGTATGGGACTTTACGGCATTGGTTTTGCCGCTGTTGGTATGCTCGCTACCCTTGGAATCACGCTGGCGACTGATGCTTACGGCCCAATTGCCGACAATGCCGGCGGCAACGCTGAAATGTGTGAGCTTGGTGAAGAAGTCCGCAACCGGACAGACGCTCTGGATTCGCTTGGCAATACGACCGCTGCTACGGGTAAGGGCTTTGCCATTGGTTCTGCGGCCTTGACCGCGATGGCGCTTCTGGCGGCTTTAATTGAAGGTATTCGCGTTTGGGTCGGCAGGCTCGCTGCTGAAAGCCCTGACGGTATTTATCGTGTCGGACAGATTGAGTTTTTCTCCGGCCCGGAAGCTCAACAGCCCGCAGGAGCGATAAATGTTACCGCGTCCACATTTGCCGACATTGTCGCTGCTTATGAGCTGAATATTATGAACCCCCAGCTGATAGGCGGGCTGTTTCTTGGTGGAATGATGGCATTTGTCTTTTGTGCGATGACGATGAAAGCCGTCGGACGCGCAGCAGGTGAGATGGTCAACGAAGTCAGGCGTCAGTTCAAGGAAATACCGGGAATTATGGAAGGTTCCGGCAAGCCGGATTACGCAAGATGTGTGTATATCTCGACGCGCGGAGCCCAGCGTGAGATGGTGCTGCCATCGATACTGGCGATTATCGTGCCTGTCCTTACGGGATTAGTCCTGAATGTGGCCGGTGTGATGGGACTGCTTGCAGGCGGCCTTACCACGGGTTTTGCCCTGGCGGTAACGCTCAACAATGCCGGCGGTGCGTGGGATAACGCCAAGAAGTATATCGAAGACGGCGCACACGGCGGAAAAGGCTCCGAAGCCCATAAGGCCAGTGTCGTTGGTGATACTGTCGGCGATCCGTTTAAGGATACATCCGGGCCGAGCCTGAACATCCTCATTAAGCTTATGGCTATGGTCTCAGTTGTGTTTGCGGGAGTAATCGTTCGCTTCGCACCGGTTATCGCGGATTGGCTTGGAATGGGACTCTAACATTTTGTCTTTTGGGCGTTGACACAGCCCGGAAATCTGATAGCTTAAAAGGGGTGGTCAGTTTGGCCACTCCTTTTTTATTTCAGCTTTTTTGTGAAATTTCGATTTTTAGCACAGGACTTACAAATTGACCGAAACAAATAACTCCCAGGCAAGCGAATTCGCTTCAGAGGCGGCAAAAATAGCCGCGGAGAGGCGCTGCACTGACATAGCCATTTTGGACCTTACCGGAAAATCACCCGCGACGGACTATTATGTAATAGCAACTGGAACAAGCGACCGGCAGATGCGAACAGTTGCCGATGAGATAACAGATATGGGAAAGGAGCTTGGCTTTGGGCTATACGGCAGGGCCGGTTACGACAGGGCGCGATGGATACTGCTGGATTTTGTAGATGTAGTCGTTCATATATTTGACCGTCAATACAGAGAGTTTTACGATCTTGAAATGCTATGGGGAGACGCTGAGAGAATAGAGATTGGTGACAAGCAGAATGAAACCAGCGATTGATATAATAGACCAGAGAGTCCGTCACGCCATGCGGCAGGTTACGGGCATTGAGGATTGCTCGGCGATTGTTACGCCTGCCACAAATGCTAAATTCGGTGATTATCAGGCTAACGGCGCAATGGCTCTTGCCAAGAAAATGAAGACCAACCCCCGCAAGCTTGCTGAGCAGGTAATTGAAAAACTGGATGTAAGCGATGTTTGTCAGCCGCCGGAAATTGCAGGGCCGGGCTTTATTAACCTCCGGCTAAAACCGGAATTTGTCATTGAATCGCTGCGCCAGATGCACAGTGACCCGGCAAGGTTATCCATACCACCCGCTGAAAAGCCTCGCAAAACTGTTGTCGATTACTCCAGCCCGAACATCGCCAAGCAGATGCATGTAGGCCACCTCCGCAGCACTATTCTCGGTGATGCCATCTGCCGAATGCTCGAGTTTATGAACCACAAAGTCATCCGCCAGAACCACATCGGCGACTGGGGAACTCAGTTCGGAAAAGTAATACTGGCTTTATGGCATGTTTGTATGGCTATAGATGTGCACAAAAAGAGTTATTTTAAAAATGATTTCGAAAGGCTTCAGTCTAATAAAGATAATAAAAATGAATTATACAAAATCTGCATGCAGATACGTGATAGGCATGACAAAGATTATATAAATGATCAATTAGAGGAATTTGGCGATGCAAAGAAATATTTTGGGCGATTTCTAGAAAAATTAGACGATATTATTGATGAAATCTGGCCTGATATCTTATTAGCATATCGATTCGTTAATTTGTTGGATGATATTCTGCCTGGTATGGGGCTGCGGATTATTACCCGGGAAAAAAAGGATAATGAGTGGAAACCTGTAGAAAGACCTTATGAACACCTCACTCGCAAGATAACGGTAATGTTACAGCAAGGCGGTGAAGAGAATTGCCAGGAAGAAGATGCATGGCATTCTGTTAAAAAAGCTACCATGGAGCATTGCGATTATATTTATCAACTTCTTAATGTTACATTGGAGCATCCGCGCGATTCACGCGGTGAAAGTTTTTATAAGGATATGCTGGCGGGCGTTGTTGAGGATTTGCAGAAGCAGGGCTTAGCGGTGGATTCGGACGGCGCAGTTTGTGTTTTCCCCGAAGGGTTTAAGAATAAAGAGGGTGATCCGCTGCCGTTTATTATTAAAAAATCCGACGGTGCGTATCTTTATGCGACCACTGACCTGGCCGCGTTGCGATATCGGGTGGATGAGTTGAAAGCCCGGCGGATTATTTATGTAACGGATTCACGCCAAAAGCTGCATTTTGATATGCTCTTTGCCGTTGCTCGCAAAGCGGGCTGGGCAAGGGACGATGTTGAGCTTAGCCATGTGACTTTCGGCAGTGTTCTGGGCGAGGACGGCACGCCGCTGAAGACTCGCTCCGGCGAGAATATTAAGCTGCGTGAGCTGCTCGATGAAGCAATAGGCCGTGCCCGCTCTGTCGTAGAACAGAAAAACCCAGACCTGTCCGAAGACCAGAAACAGCAAATCGCCAAAGCCGTCGGCATCGGAGCGGTTAAATATGCCGATTACTCAAATAACCGCACCAGCGATTATATTTTCAGCTTTGATAAAATGCTGGCGATGGACGGCAATACCGCTCCGTATATGCAGTACGCATACGCCCGCATAAAATCGATTCAGCGAAAGGCCGAAAAATCGGGTGTCGATGTTGAAGCGGAGTTAAAAGATTTAACCGGGATTGAATTTACGCAGCCTGATGAAATAGCACTTGCCAAATACCTTATTCGTTACGGTGAGGCTGTTGAAATGGCGCTGGCGGACTATCGGCCTAATTTCCTGACCAACTATCTTTACGAGCTTACGCAGAAGTTCAGCGGTTTTTATACCAATTGTCCGGTTATAAAAGCTCCCCCAGACAGTCGCCGGCAGCGGCTGCTGCTTTGTGAGCTTACCGCCGGTGTAATAAAACATTGCCTGCGCGAACTGCTGGGTATCGAGGTTGTCGAACAAATGTAAAGCCGAATTTACGGGAGGCAAAATGAAAATAATTCAGCAGCAATTCAGTATAAGCACCAACAAGCGCAACGAAATGATAGATATTACCAATAAGGTCGAGTCGGTTCTGCGAGAGTCCGGCATCAGTAACGGCCATTTAATTGTGCATTGCCCGCATACCACCGGCGCGATAACGATTAACGAAAATGCCGACCCGGCCGTTCAGCACGATATGCTGATGACATTGAATGAGCTTTTCCCTCAGAACAGACCCGGCTATAGGCATATGGAAGGCAACTCGGACTCACACTGCAAAAGCTCTCTTGTCGGCTGCAATGAAACAATCCTTGTCAAAGGCGGCAGGCTGACTCTTGGAACCTGGCAGGGGATTTATTTCTGCGAATTCGATGGGCCAAGATCAAGAAAAGTCATTATTCAGATAGAGGGGCAGTGATTTTAGCTTTTTGTTGATGGTGTTCGCTTTGGCCTTTGCCGCGTCCTGCTGCTTTTATGCAGATTCGACCAATGGCTCGGCCTGTTCCATGCACTATTTGTCGTAAAAACATAGGGGCCACCCTAAGCGCGCCGTGAATCCTGGCCTTGTCCATAATGTTAAGAATCTGCTCGATATTATAAAATTCACGGTTAATCTGTCGGCGCAGTTTTTTCATCTGCGGAGGCGGGCAGTGGTCTGAATATATCTTGCCGTTAGTTGCTATATAGTAGCCCGGATTTTGAGCCACCAGCTCTTCCAGTCCTGAATATGGGCTTACTCTCAGAGTCGAGAGGCTGATTGAGTCCATTCCAATCTCGTGAGCAAATGGGGCTATTTTCAGCATTTCATTAGCAGTTTCACCGATGTTGCCGAGAATAAAATAGCCATGTTTGAACATAGTTGTTGTGCGCAAAGCTTTACAGTATCGGCGAATGTCGGCGGTATTGAATCCTTTACGCATTGATTTGAGTGTCTTGTCGTGAGCAGATTCGATTCCCAGCAGCAACATTCCAAAGCCGGCCTGTTCCATTTTTTTCATAACCTCGGGATGCTTGGCGATTTCCAGGCGTGCGTTGATGATGTACTTTTTCTTTATGCCGCGATGCATTATCAGATCGCAAATACGCTCGACTCTGGCCATATCATGAGTGAACAGATCATCGGTAAAAGCAACTATCGGAGCCGTTATGTGCTCAAGCTCGGTAACAATGCTTTCAGGTGATCTGGCGGTCCACTTACGCTTGACTCCCCACGGATTTCTGCTGAAAGAGCAGAATTTACAATTGAACGGACAACCTCTTGATCCGGACACCAGGTCAAACTCCAGTCCCGTATTATAGCCGTTTACTAAAATATCATAATTATGCCGACGAAGTTTTCTGCAAGGTTCCATGTCGTCATGTATAGGCCCCGGATTACGATTGGCGTTATGAATTATTTGCCCGTTATGCCGGTAGCTCAGCCCTTCAATTTTGTCCCAGGGAAGCGATTTGCAGATTTCCTGCATAGCTTCTTCACCATCGCCGCGAATTACACTATCAATGTTCGGCATCTGATTCAGCCATTTGTCCGGGGCATCACTGGCGCAGCGCCCCCCGATAATCGTCGTAACGGCCGCGTCAACCGAAGTGATTTCCTTCTTTATAAAATCTGTTTCGCGTTCCCAGTTCACGGAAAAGCAGACCATATCCGTGTCCGGCCTGATGAAATCGGCTGTATGGCCTGGTTCTCGCCGCAAATCAACAATTTCAAGTTTATCAGCGTAAGGTTGGATAACGGAAGCTATGTATTCAAGCCCGACAGGCGGCAGAAATCCCCAGTCTTTGAGTTCTCGCCGATAAGGATAGACGCATAAAACATGCCTGTATGGACGGTTATTTTTACTATTTCGCTGAGTCATTGCAATAAACGCGCAATTAAAGAATAAAAATAATGGCAGAACCCCGTAAGTGAAAGTCCTCTTCGTCAAATACCGTTTGCTTTTGTACTACTATAATGTGGTGTTAGTTTGATACGCAAGTTTATTTTTGTACCGCAAACCGTCCGGTTGAGGGAAAATATCCCAAACGCCGCTATCTATGCGCATAAAAAAGGCGAGGTGGTGGAAACCGGCTGGGGGGGAAACCGGTGAGCCACTCTGCCTCGCCGAGGTCCTTAAACCGCCTAAAAGGCGTTTTTTTACTGAAAATGCATGATAATCATACAGATTAACCACAGTAGCGAATAAGGTCAAATAAAATCCCCTCTTTTTTGCAGAATTTCAAAAAGTAGGCAATATACCTTAAAATCCATCTTAACTTTAGCCTTTAATCCCGAAAAATGCAAGAAAAAAAATGATCAATCACAGAAAAAGTAATATCGATTACAAAAATGAAGGCTAAACGGTGGTATTGCAATATGTTGAGCGGCTGTTATACTATTTTGTTTATTTTCCAAAACGCTAAGGCAGATTCAATTTCCCGAGTCTTAGATATTTTGAAGGCTTTTGATTTACAGTGTCAAGGAGTAGTTCATGGACAGACCGCAAGGTCAGTATGATTTTAACAGTATTGAGCCCAGGTGGCAGCAATACTGGCAGCAGAACAAGACTTTCAAAGCCGAGGATATGTGCGACAGGCCTAAGTATTATGTGCTGGATATGTTTCCATACCCCAGTGCCCAGGGCCTGCATGTAGGCCATCCCGAAGGCTATACGGCTACGGATATTATCGCGCGATATAAGCGAATGAGAGGTTTCAATGTGCTGCATCCGATGGGCTGGGACGCTTTCGGTCTGCCCGCTGAGCAGTACGCCGTCCAGACAGGCACACCGCCTGCCGAGACCACCGTGGCCAATATAGATAATATGCGCGAGCAGATAAAATCGCTTGGATTCAGCTATGACTGGGATCGCGAGGTAAATACAACGGATCCTCGCTATTACAAGTGGACGCAATGGATATTTCTGAAGCTTTTTAACAGCTATTTTGATGAAAAAGAGCAAAAAGCCAAACCCATCGAGCAATTGCCGATACCGGATGGACTAAATGACGCCGAAAAGCAGCGTTATATCGCCGAGCATCGTCTGGCGTATGAAGCGGAAGTTCCGGTCAACTGGTGTCCTGAGCTCGGGACGGTGCTTGCCAACGAGGAGGTTGTAGGCGGAGTCAGCGAGCGGGGCGGCCATCCGGTGATTCGCAAGCCGATGCGTCAATGGATGCTGCGTATAACCAAATATGCCGAGAGACTGCTCAACGATCTTGAATATGTGGATTGGTCGGAGTCTATAAAAAAGCTTCAGGCCGACTGGATCGGCAAGAGCGGCGGCGCAGAGGTTGATTTTAAGGTACAGGGCAGCGGCGAGGTTATTCGGGTTTTTACGACTCGCCCTGATACGCTTTTCGGTGCGACATATATGGTGCTTGCGCCTGAGCACAAACTGCTGGACAGCATAACAGCCGATGAACTCAAAGATTCTGTGGCCAAATATCGCGAGCAGGCCAGCCGAAAAAGTGAACTCGACAGAACCGACCTTTCGCGTGACAAAACTGGTGTTTTCACAGGAGCCTATGCGATAAACCCTGTAAACGATCGGCCGATACCGATATGGATAAGCGATTATGT
>PWDX01000190.1 GCA_003553245.1 Phycisphaerae bacterium | reverse complement strand
TTCAAATGACCCTGCTTTTCAATAACTTTCGATGAAAGATATTCCTGGCTGGCCGTGCCGAATTGTTTTATCACTTCTTCAGGATGAGCCTCGAAGTAGTCCTTTATAAAGCCAAGTGTGCCGACTTTCCAGGAATAACAACTGGCCTGTCCGACACGACTGCCCCAGCTATTCCAGTCTTTTATAATCACAAACTCATCGCCCTGCGGGTAGTCAACCATCTCATCCAGCGAACCGGTGATCACTACATCCAGATCAAAAAATAAAACACGCCGGCCTTTCAGCCCGCCGAGGTTGTCATCACATAACGCCGCTTCTTTGCGATAGGCGTATTTGTTATCTTCGGGCCTGACATTAAGTTGCGGAAGCGGTTTAACAATAATGCCATCATCCAGCCCTTCCGCTATCTCCGTAAAGCAGTAAAAATGAAGTCTATGCCCGGAGATGTTTCGCTTTACCATCGCATAGAGACGATTAACATCATCAGCGGTATAATAGCCCTTTCCCCATTTTATGCAAATGACATTAGCAACCGGCAAACAGGGTTTATTTTCCTGATGTTGTGCCATACGCTTTGAAGTCCGTTCTGAATATTCCAACAAAAACACCGAATTGTTTGACGATTTTGCAGAGCCGCTTGTAAAAACTTGCTCGCGTCCAGTGAAACGGTAAAATGATAGTGTATAGAATGGCCGTCATCAAGCCTAAAATACCCAAAAGCACGCCTCTTGCTGACGATTTCTTTCGGTAACGCGCAGCTCGTCCCTGTCCGATCCTGTAGTCGCGCTTTAATAAATAGCCCAGTCTCATCCGCTCAACAGGAACGCTTTCATATACAACCGCTTCCTGAATCCAGACAATACTGCCTCCATTTGCGCACATTCGTCCAAAAAAATCAGTATCCTCAGAGCCGAGAAAGTTAAACCGTAAATCAAATCTGATAGGCTGTTTTGCAATAAAGCTCATATCAAGAAGATGATTTCCTATGCCGGCTCGCTGTAATAATCGACCGCTCTTGCGCGTGCTTTGCGTTTTAAAGAAGTTACCTTTAATAATCCACGGCGGCGGTTTAATTTCAAATTGTGATAAAGCCGGGCCGGTTGCCACTGTCGCATTATATTTTTTAAGCCCTCCCCATAGAGAGGTCAGCCAATTTTCTGTGGCAACTTCATCGTCATCAAGCCCGGCAATATAATCTGCATCTAAGCGGACAGCCTCCTCAAGAATACGGTTGCGGACATAAACCAAGCCGAGGTTCTTCTCTAACATATAATAAACCGGGAACCTCGTAAAATCCGCGATAACATCCTCACTGGTTTTGTGCTGATCGTTTTCAACAACTAACACCTCGATATCTACGCTATCCGGCTGGGCTATATTTTCCAGGCTTTTCAGCGCAGAGCTTAATCCTTCGGGGCGTTTATGGGTAGGAATGGCAATGAGAATTTTCTTTCTGCCTTCAGTCATTACGGTTTTGTCTGTCTCGATATATTAAGTCTTCTAACTGGTGCGGTCATTTTTTTCCAGTATGTAATTGGCACGAGTTCTCTGCTTCAATACATAGCCTGATTCTTTCATCACAGCAACAGCATCTCGCTGCCATAAGTTTCTATTGCACACTTCAATCACAATAACTTCGGGCCATAAACTTTCCGGGGCAGACTCAAAAAATGGACAAAGGGCGCGGTCTTCAAATCCTTCAATATCAATTTTCATTCCGCCGATATGAGTAATTTTATTGTCTTGCAGAATGTCCAGCAGAGGCACAGAGTCAACCATAATTGGCTCGCAATTGTGCGAATCTCTGAGCATGCTGGCATCGCCGAGTCCCCCTGAGCAGTAAAAAGGCGCTTTACCGCCGTTTCCTATGCACACAGGCACAACGGTTATTGTATTGTTGTAATCATTGATAGCTATATTATATCTTAATAGCTCTACGGTCGGAGGATTAGGTTCAATCGCGATAATCTTACTATAGCCCGACTTTGCCAGTGCCAGTGAATAGTACCCTGTATTTGCTCCAATATCCACAAAAGCCGCATTATTCTTAGCGCGGCTGGAGGTCATCTTCAGCGGAGTTGAAAGTGCTTTGATTTCAGCTTGATCATATACTTTGGAGGAGGTCAGTATTTTCGAATCGGTAGTATTTTTGTTAATATTAAGCCGATACTTTATCCCTCGTATTTCAGCGTCAACGATTGAGTATCCCTTATTTTTCCATTGCTTACCTACCCACCTGCAAACTACACCCCTGCTGATACCCAATCTGGTAAGAAATCGCAGAAAAGAGGTCGAACTATCAGGGGCGTACTTGCCGAAAGGCTCTATGGTTAAATTGTTGTTTATGCCTGTTGCCATCTTAAAGGTTCAATTCTGTATCACTCATTTTTGCAATAGCTCTCTATAAACTTCCAGCTCTTTCTCAACCATTGTATCGAGGCCGAACTTTTCCATAACATAGCTTCGCAGGCCACGGAAGTCGATTCGTCTGGCCTTTAATATGCACTGGGCAATCTCTTCCGGGCTGTCATCCCTGCAAAACAATCCCGTGTGCCCGTCCTCAATGATATCCAGCGGGCCGCCCTGCGCGGTAGAAACCACCGGAGTCTCCATTGCCATCGCTTCTACCAGAGAACGGCCAAAGCTTTCAGGCTTTTTCGAACAGGTTACAACCAGATTACACAAACTGTAAATTTCCGCCATTTTATCTTGTGAGCCGGCAAATACTATGAGATTTTCCAGTCCCAGGTCACTTATAAGTTTTTTCAGTTCGCCAAAATATGCCTGCTTATCGCCTCTTGCACCGCCGACAATGAGCCCTTTGATATCCGGCATCGTTTTCGAGCAGAGTTGAATGGCCTTTATGAATGCTTCAAAATTTTTCAGCGGTGTGATTCGCCCTACGCATGCTGCAACAAACTTACCGCCAAGGTCGTATAGCTCTTTGAACGACTCAATAAAGTCGCTGTCAAGTTTATCCGGTGAAAATTCTCCAGCGTCAATCCCTCTGTGAATGATTCTTATTTTCTCGTCCGATGTATTGTAATTGGTTTTGATATAATCCTTTATCGAGCTGCTCACGCAGATAACCCGATCGCCTTTCGTCATTACTTTGCTGTATATATTGACGCTGTTAAAGCCGTGCACCGTAGTTACAAAAGCTACATCCAGCCCCTTTATCGCTAATACGCAAAGCCATGCCGGCACACGGCTCCTTGCGTGAACAATATCGGGACGGACTTTTTGAATAAGTTTCTTGAGCTTATGCGCTCGCCACAGTGCGCTCAGAGGATTTTTACTGCAAACATCCAAAGTAATATTCCTGCCGCCATCGCGTTCGATTTGTTCTGTCAATAAACCGCCTGCGGAAACAACGACACTTTCATTTCCTCTGCGCACAAGCTCTCTGCTAAGCTCGACGGTTCCCCTCTCAACGCCGCCCTGATTCAGCTCCGGCAGAAGCTGCATTATTCTCATAATTGTACCCCGCAATGCTCAAGCTCGGCCGTTACTTTCGCCAAAGCGTTCTTAACTTCTTTTTCTACCGCTACCTTTTTATCCGCCTTGGCCAAATGACCGTCAAAAATATGGATACAGCCGGCCTCTTCCAACCCTTTCAAAAATCGGTCGAATTTGCTTTTCTTTTTCGCAACATTCCTCAGCACCTCGACCTTCGCTTTTCCCACGCTTACGCACTCACTTATCATAGACGCCGAATCGCTCGTAACAAAAAGATACTCACTCAAGTTCAAAAATGCCGGAATGGGATTGTAACGCTCTCGAGAATAAATAAGCTTATAATCAAAATCAAACTTTTCGATAACATTTTCGACCTCTTTGCTTGTTCTGCGTGAAGTTGTTACCCAATGCTGATGTTTGGGAGTAAGTGCAAACAATTGCTCAAGCTTTTCTCGGATTCTCTCCGGGCAGATGCGCTCGTATTTGTTATCGCCGCCGATAATAACGCCCACAGCGGGCAATGAATAGGCAAATTTCTCGCCGAACTCTACCGTCATCGCGTCATAAAAAGCCTTGTCCCTGCTGCACAGTGTTATCGGCAGTGTCGTAATGTTATCCCGTTGAGGCGGGTTGTCATAAGCCGGACAAAGGATATGGTTGAAATCAAGCCTGAACCCCCTCGGATACATCAGCACGACAACCGGCAAATCTGCTTTTTTGCCCAATACCTTTGCAGGATAATACGCCGCCGATCCAATCGCGACAATAAGCCGCGATGTTTGTAATGATTCAGACAGATTGTCCAAGCGGTCCCCACCATCTGCCTGCCGTAATACAAACGGCCTGACAGTGTAAATACCGAGCCAGTCAAGTAGATAGCAGGCTCCCTTAATCGGCTTAAGCGGGTACTCAACAACGGCCTCATCATACTGCCAGCTCATAATTTCGCACAGAGCCTTGGCTTGATTGAAATGCCCCGGCTTACCGTCACTTATTATCAATATCTTCATAGGCCAATAAATTGGAATATGGCTTTTTTACCTTGTTTGTTGTAAAATCCGTTGGGTTAGAGCTTACAGAGATTGCTCATAAACGCAATTTTATTTTTGTGAAATCGAGGCAGCCATTTGTGCTAATTTGGCAACTGCACAGTAATTTATAAAGCGGCGAGATTAAAAAATTCTTGACGCTAAACACTCAATGCCAATAGTTATAGTGCTTCGATATTTCAAAATTATCGTTTTGCAAGGAAATGTTTATGAAAAAGGCGCTGATTACCGGTATTACCGGACAGGACGGCTCGTATCTGGCAGAATTATTGCTCGATAAAGGATATGAGGTATATGGCATTATTCGCAGAAGTTCTTCGTTCACAACCGACCGAATTGAGCATCTATACCAGGATCCCCACAACGATCCAAAGCTGAAGCTGTTTTATGGCGACTTGACAGACGGCGGAAATATGTCAAGCATCATTAACGACATTCAGCCGGATGAGATATATAACCTGGCAGCACAGAGCCATGTTCGGGTCAGTTTCGACCAACCCATCTACACCGTCAATACCGATGCTCTGGGCACATTGCGGCTTCTTGAAGCGCTTCGGAAGATGAAAAGCCCCCCTCGGTTCTATCAGGCCTCAAGCAGTGAAATGTACGGCAAGGCAGTGGAGACGCCTCAAAAGGAAACCACTCCCTTTTATCCCCGCAGTCCCTACGGCTGCGCCAAGGTCTATAGCTTCTGGCAGACTATAAATTATCGCGAAGCTTACGGACTTTTTGCCTGCAACGGTATTCTATTCAATCACGAATCACCCCGTCGCGGCGAAACATTTGTAACTCGAAAAATCACTCGTGCGGCAACTCGAATAAAAGAAGGTCTTCAGAAAAAGCTTTTTCTGGGAAACCTTGACGCCAAGCGTGACTGGGGCTTTGCCGGTGATTATGCCGAGGCTATGTGGCTTATGCTTCAGCAGGAAAAACCCGACGATTATGTAATAGCTACCGGCCAGACGCACTCGGTTCACGAGTTTCTCGACGAGGTGTTCGGCTATCTGGATCTGGACTGGCAGCCATATGTTGAGATCGATCCGCGTTATTACCGGCCCACGGAGGTCGATCTGTTGCTTGGCGACCCATCAAAAGCCAGGAAAGTCCTTCAATGGGAACCTAAAGTGGATTTCAGGGGTTTAGTCAAACTGATGGTGGAAAATGACTGGCAGTTGGCACGCCAGGAGAAACTGATCGCAGACCATAACGGCAAAGCCGCCAAAGAGAATGCGAGTTAGATAAATGCTGGATTTGTCACAAGAAAAAATTGCCATTACCGGCGGAGACGGCTTTTTGGGTAAACACCTGCAATCGCATCTGCGAAATGTCGGCGTGCCGGAGCAAAATATCCTGATACCGCTTATTGAAGACTATGATTTGACGAAAGAAAACGATGTCTGGCGAATGTATCAGGATATGCAGCCTGATGTAGTAATTCATCTTGCCGCTGAAGTTGGAGGAATAGGCGCAAACAGGCAGCAGCCCGGCCGATTCTTCTACGCAAATATGGCTATGGGATTGCACTTAATCGAGCATGCCCGTCGACAGAATATAAAGAAATTTGTGCAGATTGGCACGATATGCGCATATCCCAAATTTACACCTGTTCCGTTCAAAGAAGAAAATCTATGGGACGGCTACCCCGAAGAGACAAACGCGCCTTACGGTATAGCGAAAAAATCGCTGCTTGTAATGCTGCAATCCTATCGCCAGCAGTATGGTCTAAACGGAATTTACCTGCTGCCGGTCAATCTTTACGGGCCAGGCGATAATTTTGATTTGAAAACAAGCCATGTCATCCCCGCTTTAATTCGCAAGTTCTGCGCCGCGGTTGAAAGCGGAGCCGAAACCGTTGAAATATGGGGCACAGGATCGGCAAGCAGAGAGTTTTTCTATGTCGAAGATGCCGCCAGAGCTATCGTAATGGCTGCTCAACAATACGACAGCAGTGAGCCGGTCAATCTCGGGGCGGGGTTTGAAATAACAATCAAAGATCTGGCCGAAAAAATCCAAGAGCTTACAGGTTTTCAAGGGCAATTGGTATGGGACACCTCAAAGCCGGACGGCCAGCCCAGGCGTTGCCTGGATACCACCAGAGCCAGAGAATATTTTGGATTCGAAGCACAAATGCCTTTCGAGCAAGGACTCAGGCATACTATTGAATGGTGGCGATCTCAAAGGCGGTCTTAAAGCCTGGAAAATCAGCAAATTGGTATTGGAGTATTAATTCAATGCGTTATGCAGTAGTCATGGCAGGAGGATATGGCCAGCGGTTATGGCCGCTGAGCCGAAAGAAATATCCGAAGCAGCTTCTGGAGCTATTTGACGGCCAGTCACTATTGCAGCTTTGCATAAATCGTATAAAAAAAATGTTTTCGTATGACCGCATATTTGTTGTTACCGGCACTGAATACGCCAAAATAGTCCGGGAGCATGTGCCGCAAATCCCTACCGGCAATGTGTTATGCGAACCCGTAGGCCGCAATACCGCAAACGCGATAGGACTGGCCGCTGGTATAATCAGCAAAATTGACCCTGATGCTGTTATGGCGGTTTTCAGTGCGGACCATTTGATTGAGCCCGATGACGAACTTCACAAAGCGTTGAAAATTGCATTTGAATTTATCAGCGAACAGCCGGAGTCGCTGATGACATTGGGCATTACACCCAGTTCGGCTGACGCCAATTACGGCTATCTCAAGCTCGCGGAGGAGGCACAAACCAAAGAGGTTTTTCGTGTTGAGCAGTTCAAAGAAAAACCGGATATGGCCACAGCACAGCAGTACTATAAATCCGACAGGTTCTGCTGGAACAGCGGGATGTTTTGCTGGAGAGCTGATGTTATTTTAAATCTGCTAAAACGCTTTTTGCCGGAAAACGCTGAAATATTGGCAGAGATTACACACTCCTGGGGTACGAATGAATATCAGCCGCTATTGAATACAAAATTCCCGGACTTAGAACAAATCAGTGTCGATCACGGTATTCTCGAAAATGCCCCGAATATCTATGCATGCAGACTGGACTGTCGCTGGCAGGATGTAGGATCATTCGATTCGCTGATTCAAGCAGTTGGAAGCAGTGATAACAGCGGCAATTATACTTCGGCTCAGGCAGATTGGTTAGGGCATTCCTGTCATGATAATATTGTGATAAGCTCCGATGGCAAACAACTGATTGCCGGAATTAATTTAAAGGATATGATAATAATTCAGACAGACGATGCGATATTGATATGCCCGCGCAAAAAGGTAGATCAGATAAAACAACTGCTTAATGAAATGCGCAAAAAGGGCTGGCAGCAGTATCTATGAAATGTCCTGAGAGTTGCAGTAAGTAAAGATATTAGCTGGTTACACTCTTGTAGTTATGATACAATAGGTAAACTTTGGAATTTATCAAAATAGATTTTCATTCATTTAAGGTGCGAATACGATGCTTCTACCGGGAACAATTAAAAAGATGCTCGGGATTTTCCGTGGCAAGGTTACCCCTGTGTTCATTTTTATTTCGACAGTGCTTGGTTTCTGGTTTGGAATTATGCCGGGATTTTCAGGACTTCATCTGGCAATAATCGCCGCAGTGCTGATTTTTAATGTGAATATCGGCCTGTTTATCATATCCAGCGCATTCGGCAAGTTGATATGCCTGGCCGCTGCACCGCTGCTGTACCACACGGGGGTTGTTGTTCATAATGGGCTGTGGCCCTTACTTCTGTTGCTGGCGAATACGCCGATAATCGGCATAACAAATTTCGACCGTTACGCCGTGGCCGGCGGACTAGTCATAGGCCCGGCTGTTGGAGCGGTAGCCGGAATTGCTCTGGTCTGGCTGGTAATAAGGTTCAGAACACAGATGGTAAAATTAGAGAGAAAGTCGCCCGCGTTCAAAAAGTGGTATTCAAAATGGTGGGTCAGAATTTTAGACCGCATACTCATCGGCAAGCGAACTACAGATATGGAGTCGCTTTTTACTGTAAAGAAAAAAGCCGTCCGAATGCCCGGGCTGATAATTGTAGTTATCCTCTTTGTCTTGATTTCAGTGATTCTTCCGATTTTAGCCGACGGCCTTATCCGTGAACACACCGAGACGGCCCTGAGCTGGACCAACGGAGCTGAAGTTAATATCCGGCAACTCCGATTTTCGCCGCTTACCGGAAATGTTTCTATGTCGAATCTTGCGGTTACAGACCCCGAAAATCCTTCCCATAATAAAGTTTATGTCGAAACGATGGCTGCCCAAGCCGGCGTATTTAACTTACTAAAGGGTGATTTTGTTCTAAGAAATGTTGAACTTACCGCCGTTGAGTTCGATGTTGAACGAGACCAGCCGGGCAGGATTTTCCGCCGAGAAAGAGACCCCGAAGCCGTACCTGAACCCCCCGAGGAGTATAAGCCAATCACCGATTATATCGCCGATGCCGAGAAAATTTATGAATGGTTTGAAACGCTCAGCAAATGGCTTCCCGAAAAGCCCGCCGAGAAAACCCAGCCGCGCCAGATACCCGAAAAGTATCTGGAATACTTAAACGCCGTTGCTGATATGCCTGCCAGCCCGAGAATCCTTGCCAGGTTGGTGGAACTTCGAGGCGTTCGCCTGCCTGCTGAAATTTTCGGCACAAGCCAGATCACCGTAAAAAACGCCAGCGACGCACCGCATGCGGCCAGACTGCCCATGCAGCTAAAATTAAAATCCGATGACACCGATGCTGTTGTCGATGCGGTATGGGACTATTCGGTAAGAGAAAATCCCCCGGCGGTCTATGGCTCATTTGCAGGGATCGACCTGTCGGCATTGGCTGGGGAGACTGGAACGATAGGCGGGTTGAACTTCAGGCAGGGAACCGCTTCAGGGGAATTTGCCGGTCATTTGACCGCTGAATACACGGACCTGACCATCGAGGTGAAACTATCGGATTTAGACGCCGCCGGCAGTCAAGGAGGCATCTTTGGTTTCGGCTCATCTGATACTACCGAGATATTCTCGGCCATCGATGAAATTGAAGTTCTGCTGCACATTACAGGCCCGACTAAAAGGCCGAGCGTATCTGTGGATGCCGAAAAGTTTATGGAACAAATCGAAGCAGCTTTGACCGAAGCAGGAAAAACCCAGTTACGCCGAAAAATAACGGATCAATTGCCGGACGAATTTAAGGACATAGAAGAAACTGAAGACATAATTGAAGGGTTCAGAGGTATCTTTAACAGATAAAATTTCTTCCAATTAAAAACGCTGTTCTAACTCCATCAATGTCCGTGGTTAATCTTCCATTACCTCTGATACTGCTACTTGTATATACCGGAGCCAGGCAGATGCCCTCATTAATAAAAAACTGCCTAACTTCGTGAAAATCTCTTTGCCATTGCTACTACAAACAGCGCCACCAGCAGCGCGCCCGAGGCCGCTTCT
>PWDX01000032.1 GCA_003553245.1 Phycisphaerae bacterium | reverse complement strand
TCGATGCCTTTTTAGAGGTTTTAAGAATTACGCAGCCAGTGTTGGCTGCGCGGTCTTCTGTCATAACCTTGTTTTGCTTACTCGGTTGTGACACAATAACGGCCGTGACAGATTGTTTTTGGGCGCGGACTTAGAAATGGTCTGTCCGGAAAACTGAATTTTTTACTTTTTAAAGAGCTTTCGTGGAAAGTTTACATAAAATAATAATAAACTGAACTTATCCTGATCTAAGCAGGTTCTTTATTATCATTTTTATAGCTTTCCGCAACAGGAACTAACTAAGCATTTCTTGCATTCAAAGCTCAATAGACACATTCCTTAATCCATCAAAAGAACAATTTATGCTATCTATTGTAAAATAACCTCTGCTGATTAAAAGACCACTTTGCGTAAAAATATAACCAGTTTGCGCAAACAGCCTGGCTTATGAAAAAAAGCTCTGACCCTTGCCCAAGACGATGACAAAAACACCGGCACCGGCTAAGCAAGTTTATAGCCACACACTCGCTTTTACCATACTACGCTAACACTCTCAGTCGCCTGACTCTCATGGCCCTGACGGCATACCGCGGTTACTCTGTAGTACCATTTGCCGTTGAGCCGGCGACCCTTGAAATCCAGCCCTAAATCTTCGAAACGCTCTGTATCACCTCCGACATAACTCAGGAAGTTGGCTGCCGAAGGAACAAAATCACTGGTGTTACTTCTATAAATCCTGTACCAGTGGGCCTCTTGATCATTATGGCCCTGCCAGTTAATTGACCTGCCCTCGACAGAAATCCTTCCCGGTCTGCCGGGTTGCTCTTGCCCGGTACCGTAAACTACTGCAGTTAAAGCGACCTCATCAGCAGTAGCCGGGAACACAGAACTGTTTGTCCCGTCAGAAGCACGGATATAATATTCTATTCCGGCGGGGGAAATTTCCGTTGGGGGAATCAGTCCGCAGAATACTGCTTTAGTGCGTCTTTCCATCGGCAGGCTTTTCCAATTTTTTCCTCCCATTGTTCGGTAATACAACTCGGCACTGATGGACTCATATGTCCGCCCGTCTAAAATTCTTGCCTTCACTTCCAAAGGCTGATCTGCCGCAACAGATACCGGCGGTGAGATTACTACTATGTGCGGCGGCTCATTCTCGGCATTACCGGCGGCACAAACGGCCGCCAAAGAAGGCCTGCTTTCCCTTCCATCGATTTCATTATCGATAGCAGTTACGACATAAGTAAATACTCCGTCCGCCGTATCTGTAAATGATCTGGCGTATTGAGGCAACGGCTGTTCATTGATCCTCTGGCCATCGCGATAGACATTGAACCCGCTCACCGAATCCTGTTTGTTTGTCCAACTGATAACCGCCCCGTCTTTTGTGCCGCGAGCGACAACATTGCAAGGCGGCAGAACCTCATGCTGATTGCGAAGCTCCTGTAGCCTTGGCAGATATCTAAGCTGGATAAAACGATTCTGTATGCTCTGGACATTGCCCAGAGAAGAAATATCATTGACCCTGTGGGTGAAGTTACGAACCCAGCTAGGAAACTGGCCCGGCATTTGTGACCAGTCCAGTTCTAGAAATGTATGCTGCAACTGAATAAAATCTCGGGCTGCCGCAATACGGCATCTCAACTCTCCCAGTCTGCGTTTGTTGCCCGGATCATCTGCAGATGCAATCATATTATCAAGTATTTCCACCTGATCAATGGCTTTGGGCAAATCATTTACCTCAGGAGGTAAAAACATTATATACAGATTTTGAATACCGGATACCTCATCAATACTGAACTCAAAATCCTGCCAATTGAGCCATCCGCCGGTATTACTTATAGTATGTTCACCCAGCCTTGTGCCGTGATGGCTGCTTATTCTCAACTCAATATCACCGCCATGCGTGTCCGAAGCTGCTCTAACCACAACGCGATCGGCCCCATCGCCAAAATCCACTTCTGTGTATCCAATCCAATCACCACTGTTGATATGACCAACACATTCACCGTTCTGACCCGAAGGCGCTTTTTGGACACCTTGCTGGCTTGCGTAATCGGCAGCGTTTATAGTGACCACTTCCTGCTCACCCATAAAAAAGGCAAATGTCAGGATATTCATTAGATACTCGTTTGCAAAGTCCAATCGTGTAGCTCCGGTGAACTCTGGTGTTGGCGCACATTCACCCATATCGCAGGCATAAGGTTCGTTGCCATCTAAAATATCTGTAATTTTATCCGCAAATTCGGCACCGAAATGCCTTGAAGCGAACTCATGATAAACATCGCGCGAAGTGCTGTATCTATTCTGGTCATCCCACGGGGCCTTGGCGATATAGATCATCCGCGGTTCGACCGCATCAGCCAACCGCCATGTGAGAGTATATAAACCCGTCATATTCGGGGCTCGCTGCTGATAGGAATCGATTGTATCCTGAAGGTCCATAGTGTATGGATAGTAATACTGCGAACTGTTAAAGTCCCTTTCCAGCCACGGACAGCCCCAATATTCACGGTCGCCGTAGATCTCGCCGGTTTCAAAACCAGCCGAATAAGGCGCTATAGGCCCCGCGATAACATCGGGCGGCAGTGTAGCAATTGATTCCGGATCAAGACCCCACCCCGCTACAGCCAGACGAGTCGGAAGGTTTTGCTGTTTGTAGCCGTCATAAAATCCCATGAAAATATTGCGCCACCTTTCAAAGAACTCTTGTTTTTCTGCCTCGTGAGCTCCCGTTTCCGACTGGAAACATATCAAATAATCCAAATTCGGATAATCTCTGGTAAGCTGGGTAACTCGAGCTTCAACTACCGCCGGATCACAGGCTTTGGCGTTGTATTCGTCTGGAATAAGGTCGATATCGAGCCCCAGACCAACCCGAACACCTCTGCTGTGAGCATAATCGATCACTTTTTGAAATAGTGTAACGCCTTTGGAGAAAACTTCACGATTGGAAAGATTATCATTATATAAGCCGACGTCGGACCCGAAATCATAATCGCCAAACAGATCTGCCGCCCCAAACAGATATTCATTCACATCCCATGCCGGTCCTGCCCAAGCATGCCCGGTGCGAGCTGTCGGCATCCAGACCCGTGACATAAAACCCTCCAGTTCAAAATTATGGAACGGCTCGTTGTGGGTCAGCATGCCGTTATAGTTATGAATATGCAGAAAATTCATTCTCATTTTAGCCATCTGATCGATGATGAATTTGTAATCCTCCATGGAGTAAACCGTAGCTGATTGCGGAAAATTCGTCCAAGGCAGTATTCCCCGTATCTCAACGGAAGGTGCTTTACGCTCATCGACTTGGGGCAAATAGAATTCTCTCTTAGTGCCAGGCACCACAGATCCTGTGAAGCTGAAGCTGACCTCATAATGCTCATCAAGCAGGCCGTAAACACCGTACATAACACCGACATCATCACTGCCGGCTATTACAAGTACCGGATAATTTCTATATGTTGTATTTTTGAGGACATAACCCTGCGGGCCGGGATCATCTGCCGATACTGTAATTTCGCCGTTCTCAACCAAAGCGTCTATATGCGAATGATTACCCGCCCGGCCCACGAAAATGGCCGTTTCGTTTATGCGAGCGGAATCATTACTTATCGGCAGCAGTTGCCCGGTTAGCTGATATAAGTATCTCTGCAATTCACTGGCGGCATAGCTCTCTTTATCACTTGCCCTTCGAGGAACCACAATCTGCGCCGCTTCTACAGAAATTGCATTAAAACAGGTGCCAATAACAGCCATCATTACAAACCTTCTGAACATAATTCACTCCTTTTTAGATTTTGTTGTAAAAAACTCCGCATTCTATGTCCCCCCAAATATCTGAGCTGATTCCAAAAGCCTTTATTGACCGGTATTATAAGTGGCCAAACCCCATCAGTCATCTTTAAGAATCCCTTAATCCTTCAAAAGAACAATTTATGATATCTATTGTAAAATAAACCATCCTGCTTAAAAGACCACTTTGCGCAAAAATATAACCCGTTTCCGCAAACAGCATAGCTTATGAAAAAAGAACTCTGACCCTTGCCCAAGACGATGACAAAAACACCGGCGCCGGCGAAGCAAGGGACCGACTGCCATTTTAGTTTTGAAAATTTTAGCTCGAATTGCCATGACGAATTCCTTTTGTCACTGCATATGTATAAGCCTTAAATATATACATATACTATGGCATATTAACCCTTTTGATAAGCAAAAAACAGACAAATAACCCAAAAAGTGTACTTAGCATGTGATTTAGACGGCCGTATACTTGGACACTTTCTGATTACTTATCCATAAAACATTTATGTACAAACAGTTATGAACCCCGACCGAATTTTCGGCCATAGACCAGATACTTTTTTGTCCAACTATGGAACAGCCAGAAAAACTCCGAGCTTTGCCGACGCTTTGGGTTACTTGCAGCGTGAGCCTTAGGCTCAAAGAATAAACTATATGTGCGGTAATTCTGCCGTTAATGACACAAAATTCAAGTTTTTTATGAAAAACTTAGCTTCAGTTGCTTAGCATGTTAATAAAAGTGCGACATTTAATTCGATTTATATCACGATTTATCACTTTTCAGAGATAACGCCTTGATACTTTCGCAGGCAGATTCTTGGCTTGCCTGGCAATCGTGATTTACTTGACAATTGAGTTATAATCTACTAAACTTTTGCTTAGGCAAGTTGTACAAACCAATTGCGTGGCTATTAGGATAGGAAGATGATATGAATTCTTTTATATTTAAGAAGTACATCATATTTGGTATGTTTGTGCTTGTTCTGGTTGTTTCAACTCACACCCAAGCTGTTGTTATCAATGAGTTTATGGCTTCCAATGGTTTGACAATCGCTGATGAAGACGGTGACTATGAAGACTGGATAGAGCTTTACAACAGTGGTTCACAAGCCGTTAATCTTGAAGGTTATGGACTGACGGATGATTTGGATGAACCTTTCCAGTGGGTATTTCCGGATATTAATATTGAGCCAGGCGAGTATCTTCTGGTGTGGGCGTCAAATAAAGATCACTGCTTAGAGCAAGGAGCGGTTGAGCCACATACGAATTTCGCGATTAGTAGAGAGGGTGAACCGCTACAGCTTACCGCGCCGGACGGAACTATTGTAGACTCAGTTGGGCCGCTTGAGTTGCCTCGCGATATTTCCTACGGCAGGGTTACCGACGGGGGCGATCAGTGGGGCTACTTTGACGAGCCTACGCCACGAGCCAGCAACAGTGCGGCGACAGCTTATGAGGGAATTGCTGATGCACCTTATTTTTCACAGGAGAATGGGTTTTATACTGATTCTTTTGATCTAGTCTTAAGCAGCAATGAATTTAATACAGACATTTACTATACTCTGGATGGTTCAATTCCCACGCAAGAGAACTACTCGGGGATCGTAGAACCGCAGCCTTACGACGGTAACGGCTTGGGCGCATGGTGGATTGACGATGATGAACTAGTGCAAATCTCTCTGGAAACACATGTCAGTCTGATGTTTGGTGATAAAAACTGGGATGATTACGAAATAACATTACAGGCCAAAAAGACCAGCGGGGGCGAAGGTTTCCGTGTATTTTTTCGAAGTACCGACACAAATTGTGGTTATTTAATGAATTTCGGAGGCTGGGGCAACACCCTCCACGGCATTGAAAAAGAATATGATGACGGCAATTGGGATATCATCACCCAAGTTGAAGGCAGTGTAAATGCCGGCCAGTGGTATGATATTCGCGTTCGTGTCGAGGGCAATCACATTCAATGCTATCTGAATGATGAAAAAATATTTGATTATGAAGATTCGAGTGACGAACCCTATCTTCATGGAAAGGTCGGCGTGGGGACCTGGGCGACCCAGGCAAGATATCGGGACATAGAGGTTAAAACGCTTAATGGTGATATACTATATAGTGGAATGCCGATTGATGGGAATATGGTATACGATGCACTCCCGGGTATTACTATCGATAATTCAACAAATGTTGTTCGCGCCAGAACATACAAAGACGATTATATTCCCTCCAGGACTGTGACCTCTACCTATTTTGTAGAGCCGGGCATTGATAACAGGTTTACGATGCCGGTAATCAGCATAGCAACGGAGCCGGGAAACTTTTTTGACCCCGATTATGGCATATATGTAAATGGGAACTACTGGGAAAGAGGTTTTGAATGGGAAAGGCCGATACATATCAGCTTTTTTGAACCGGATGGTCAAGTCGGGTTTTCACAGGATGCTGGGGTTCGTATTCATGGCGGGTATTCTCGTGATCATCCGCAGAAATCACTTCGTCTATATGCTCGCGGTAGCGTATATGAAACCAGTCATTTTGAGCATCAGGTTTTCTCGGATTGTCCTTTCGATGCTTATAAAAGGTTTATTTTGAGGAACTCCGGTAATGATAATTTTCAGACTATGTTCCGCGACGCAATGATGCAGTCGCTGGTCGGACATTTACGGTTTGATACACAGGCCTATAGACCTTCCGTACTCTTTTTAAACGGCCAATACTGGGGAATACATAACATTCGCGAGAGGTATGACAAGCACTATCTGGGGCGAAATTACGCTGTTGATCCTGAAAATCTAGACATACTTGAATGGCATTTTTATTTTCCTTTACATCAGGTAAAAGCAGGCACCGATAATCATTATGTTGAAACAATAGACTATATAGAAACATACGGCCTTGCTGATCCGAACCATTACGAGTACATAAAGACTCGCATCGATATCGAAAATTTTAAAGACTATAATATAGCTCAGGTTTATTTTAATAACAGAGACTGGCCGAATAACAATAACGATTTCTGGCGAAACCAAACCGACCAGTACGAGCGAATTTCGCCTTATGGCCATGACGGCCGCTGGAGATGGTTGCTCTTTGATACCGATTGGGGTTTCGGACATCATGGAAGCTATGATACTGATACGCTCGCCCATGCTACAGCTTCGGACAGTGATTGGGCTTTTAATAGGCCTGCATCGACTTTCCTACTCAGGAAACTTCTGGAAAATGATACATTCAGAAATAAATTCATAAATCGCTTCGCGGATCAGCTTAATACGGCATTTTTGCCCGGCCGAGTCATCAGTGTTATTGATGAAATGCAAGCTGCGATTGCGGATGAAATCCCCATGCACGGACATAGGTGGGGTACTTTGGGTAATTGGCATTACCATGTTGATGTGATGAGGAATTTTGGCAACAATCGGCCGTCTAATATGCGGAGACATATTAGCCGCCATTTCAGGCTCTCTCAGCCCAAGTTGTTGACAATCGATATTGAGAATACGGGACATGGATATGTCAGGGTTAATACAATTGATGTTATCGAATCAACACTTGGTGTGGATAGTGCCCCATACCCCTGGATGGGCTTATATTTTCCGAGTGTGCCCATTACAGTACAAGCCAAAGCTAAACCGGGCTACCGTTTCTCACATTGGCAAGAGCTTGAAGGCTCACAGGCGCAAAGCAGGACCGTTACGCTGGATGTCGGTACCGGTACTACATTGACAGCGGTTTTCGAAGAGGTTAATGAAACACTTCTGTATTACTGGCATTTTAATGATCTGCCTGATGATGAGGTTACTTCTGTTCCGGCTGACCATCCTGTTTCAAGCAATGCCTTGATTACATATGCCGGCACCGGCGACGGCTATATGGATGACACAAGCGGCTGTGAGCTTAATTTAAGACTTGGCCGGGACGCCGGGAAAGGCCTTCGTGTTAGGAATCCTTCCGATGACAGGGAGTTGGTTTTCACATTACCTACCACCGGACACGAAGATATCAGATTCAGCTATGCCGTGCGGCGAACGACAAACGGCGCCCAGGCCCAGGCAGTCGAGTATCGCACGACAGCCGGCGGCGACTGGCAGCAGATCGGTGATGTGATCACTATAACTGAGGATTATCAGCTTTTCAGTTTCGATTTTACCGATATCGAAGCAGTCAATGATAATCCTGATTTTCAGATAAGGATACTGTTCGGCGGTGATAACGCCTCAGGCACATCAGGCAACAACCGCTTTGACAATATTACCGTTGAAGGTGTGGCAGTAGAGGACTACGGTTTTGAGCTTGAAGCCGGCGATATAATGATTATCGCTGCCAATGCAGTGGCTGAAGAAGAGTTCGCCTGGGTTCCGCTGGTTGACATTCCTGCGGGTACGCGCATTAACTTTACAGATTCTTCTTACGGCAGTGTAGAAGACGGGCTCTTCTATGATATGTTCCGCTGGAGTGAGCATCTTGACAGTGAAGGCGGTGGTCCTTTGACCTGGAGTCATAGTGAAGATGTTGCCGCCGGTACGGTTATCAAGCTTCTTGTTGAAGAAAGATTCGAAATATATTACTGGAACATCGGCTGGCACAGTGGAAGTCAGCCTCATCTGAGTTCCAGCGGCGAACAGCTATTTGCTTACCAGGGTGATATTGTCGAAAACACTGATGACGGTTACGGAAATTATGTCGGCGATTACAGTAACACCAACATGATTTACGGGATTAACTGGGCCAATTTTGGCTGGGCTGAATCAGGATCGGGATCGACCAACGACAGTTATATACCTAATGGGCTGTCCACATCTGACAATACTGCCGTTCATCTTGGGTACGAAAATAATTATTATTATGAAGGCCCATTAGAAGGCAGCCGAGAGTATCTTTTGGAACAGGTGAGCCAAACTGGCAACTGGGTTGGCGATGACGGTTACCGGGAGGGCGGATATCTTGATTTACTTCCGGGGTCTTTTGGTGAGCCGTTTTCATTGCTTCATTTCTGGTGTTTCACTGATGACCTTGACAACAATACGCCTTTTGAGGATGTTTATTCTTTATACAATATGGCAGGGACCGCTTTCATAGAATATCATTCTGCTCTGGACGGCTATCCGTTTTTTGACGGCCATCCTAACTGGCGCAGAGCGTCGATGGAAAGACGCAACCAGCCTACGGAAATAAATTATCGTCCTGAGGGCAATGAAAAGCTTGATTATGATGAAGACTTTATGCGTGGTTTGCAGGTAAGACAGCCTTTCCGGGGTGACGCCGGTGAAAACACGATGATCTTCCACCTTCCCACCAATGGTTACAAAGATGTTGTTTTCCGTTTCGCCGCGATGGATGAAGGCGCCGCTGATGGACTTATTGTGGATTACTCGGTAAGTTCCGGTGAGCCTCAGTGGCAGACATCCGGACTAAACGAAAATACTTTTGAGCTTTGGGAGAATATTTACCATCTCTATGAGATTGATTTCTCTTCGATTGCCGAGGCAAACGATAATCCTAACTTCAAAATTCGGATTCGTTTTGATGTAGTCGATGGTTATGCCGATGACGGTAATCGCGTTACATTCAACAATGTTTCTCTTGACGGATCGCTGATTTATCCTGAAGCACATATCCTGTCAATGGGGCCGTTTAAATTCGACTACTGGAGTTCAGGAAATCCTGAACACACCTTTCCTGATAACATGCTGTTTCTGCAGACGAACCTGACCGATCCCGGCGTAGATGCGCCGCTTGAATATGCGTATTTTATTCCTCACGACGATTATCACAGTGATGATATTTTTACTATTGGCTATCCCTACAACAATACCCGCCGTACGAGGTTGAACGGCCTGAACGATGGTGGGATTTCGTTCATAAATACAGGTCGGGACCGTGATCTTGGCGGAGCTTTGCTGGCTCTGGATACGCGCTGCCTTGGTGATGTCAGGCTAAGCTGGGAGAACTCAACCGTGTTTGAAAACTCCAGGCAGTACGCGATTCGTCTTCAGTATCGCGTGGGCCATAGCGGCGAATTCCAAGATGTTGAGGATGATGACGGCCCGGTGGAGTATATGGTCAATGAAGACGACCACGGTGAGGAATTCGAAGTTTGGCTGCCCGAAGATGCTAATAATGAGCCTTATGTTCAGTTGCTGTGGCGTTATTATCATGTTGATATAACCGAGGGCCC
>PWDX01000217.1 GCA_003553245.1 Phycisphaerae bacterium | reverse complement strand
GAACGGGTAAGCGGGTCGGCGGCGGTGTAACATTTGCAAAGTCGGTTCGGGATTCTCGTCAGGATATGCCTAAGAGACAAAGGCGTCTGGCATGTGACTCAGCTGTGCTTGCTAAGCTTCTTTCTAATGATGTTCTGGTGGTTGATCAGATTAGCTTCGACCAGCCCAAAACCAGAGATTTTGCAAGCATGCTCGGGAATCTTAACATTGATCGAAGTTGTATTGTAGCAATTGGCGGCTATGATTTGAATGTTTATAAATCAGCGCGAAATATTCCTAAGATTCGCGTCATGCCGGTTTCGGAATTGAACGCCGGTGATATTTGCAGGCATCGAAAGATGCTTTTTAGCAAGGATGCGATTGTTTCGTATCTGGAGAAAGCAAAAGCGGTTAAATAAGAAACTGAATATACAGGTAGTAAAGTGGACGAGCATAACATAGTAATTCGACCTTTGGTAACTGAGCAGTCGATGCATCTGGCAGGTAAGATTGGCGCCTATTCATTTGTTGTGAATAAGCAGGCTAACAAGGTGCAAATCAAGCGTGCTATAGAAAATCTTTACGGTGTCAATGTAGATAGGGTTCGTACGATGAACCGCCAGGGTAAATGGCGTCGTCGTGGAAGAAGTTTCGGTAAGACCGCAAGCTGGAAAAAAGCAGTAGTGTATCTTAAAGGCGAAGATCACATAGATCTGTTCTGATAGTAAGGCGAAGGCAGGACAATGGGCATTAGAATATATAAACCTACAAGTGCAGGACGGCGAAATTCGTCAGTAAACGATTATGCTGAGCTGACAACGGATCGGCCGGAGAAATCGCTTTGCAGGCGTATCGGTAAGTCCGGTGGTCGCAATCATCACGGAAAGACTACAACGAGATTTCGTGGCGGCGGAGCGAGAAAGATTTATCGCGTAATTGATTTTAAGCGTGATAAAGATGCTGTGCCCGGCAAGGTTGCAAGCATTGAGTATGATCCGAACCGTAACTGTTTTATTTCTCTGGTAAATTACGCCGATGGCGAGAAGCGTTATATTCTTGCTCCGCATGGTATCAAAGTTGGAGACAGTGTTGTCAGCGGCTTAAAGGTTGAGCCCAGACTTGGCAACGCCATGCCCGTTAGTGCGATTCCGGGTGGTATGGAAATTCATAATATAGAGATGAATGCAGGGCAGGGCGGTAGATTGGCTCGCGTTGCCGGCAGCAGTGCTCGAATTGTTGCCAAAGAGGGTAATTGGGTTACCCTTATTCTGCCAAGCGGTGAAATGCGAATGGTTCGTGCCGAGTGTCGCGCGACAATAGGCAGGCTCAGCAACCCTGAACATCAGAATATTCGTATCGGTAAGGCAGGCCGCAACCGACACCGCGGTCGCAGGCCGCATGTCCGCGGCAAAGCGATGAACCCTGTCGCTCATCCCATGGGTGGTGGGGAAGGCCGAAGTAACGGCGGTCGTCATCCATGTTCACCTACAGGTGTGTTGGCTAAAGGCGGCAAGACTCGTAAAAAGCATAAGACCAGTAATAAACTGATTATTAGAAGAAGAAAAAATGTTCGCCAGGGTCAGTTGGTATTATAAAACATTGATCTGGAGATAAAAAATATAGAGGTTATTGAATGGGAAGATCATTAAAAAAAGGCCCGTTTGTAGATGAAAAATTATACGGGAAGGTTATGAAACATAGCCAGAGCGGTTCTCGTGAGCCAATCAAGACTTGGGCAAGGCGATGCACGATTATTCCTGAGTTTGTGGGTTTTACCTTTATGGTTCATAACGGCAGAATGTTTCATAGAGTTCTTGTAACTGAGGACATGGTTGGGCATAAGCTTGGTGAGTTTTCGCCGACTCGGACTTACAAAGGTCACGCTAGTAAGAAATAATTCAATTGATAATATATTTGTATCCTGATTTTTGACGGGGTAAAGCAAATAGAAGGTTTTGTGAAATGTTGAGTGCTAAAAAGCTAAGAGAACTTCGCCGAGAACGCGGTGTCAGCATAGACGAGCTTGCTGATCAGATTATGCGAGGCGGACTGGATAAGAAAAAAGCCGTATCGGCGATAAAGAACTGGGAAAAAGGCAAGTTCAAACCTATCCCGCGAAGAGAAGATGTTCGTGGTCTGGCCCAGGCGCTGGGTGTTGAAGTTACGGAAATCCAGGATTGGGTAAGTTCCTGTCGATTTGCTCCGATGTCGCCGACGAAAGCCAGGCTGGTAACAGAGCTTATTGTTGGTCGTCCTGTCCAGGATGCTATGGATATTCTGAAGTTTACACGGCGGCGCGCTTCACCGGTGGTTAATCAGGTGCTTAAGGCAGCGATCGCTGACGCTGACGAGCAGGATGCGGAGGTTGATGAGTTATATGTGGCTGAGGCTCGTGTCGATGACGCTGGTATCAGGCCGGGTACAAAACGATGGATTCCGAAGGACAGAGGTAGAGCTCACCCGATTCAACAGAAGGCATGTCACATTTATGTGACAATCACGCAAGAGTAGATAAGGGTGGCATAAGGATAAAGAGGTAAGCATGGGTCAAAAAGTATCACCGATAGGTTTTAGAACCGGTATTAGGCTTCCATGGTCGAGTACATGGTATGCATCCAAGAAAGACTACGGATCGCTGCTTGTAGAAGACACAAAAATTCGGGAGCTGGTTGATAAGAAATATAACCGCTCGATGCCTAAAGGAGCGGTGGCTAAAACTGAGATAGTTCGTACCCGTAACGAGATTAAGGTTACGCTTCATAGCGGAAGACCCGGCGTTGTAATTGGTCCGCGGGGAAATGAAGTGGATAAGCTGCGCGAAGAACTCGAAGATACGACAGGCCGAAAGATTAGTGTAAATGTTATCGAGGTAAAAAACCCTGATTTAGATGCAGCAATAGTTGCGCAGGGTATTGCCGAACAGTTAGGTAAGCGTGCCTCATTTCGGCGCACAATGAAGCAGCGGTGTGAAGCCGCGATGAACGCCGGAGCCAAGGGTGTTAAGATAATGTGTGCTGGCCGTCTTGCCGGTTCTGAAATGGCAAGGCGCGAGACGCAGAAGCTTGGCAGTATTCCGTTGCATACATTGGATGCGGATGTTGATTATGCCGCCGATACTGCCAGGACTACTTACGGGGCAATTGGTATTAAAGTCTGGATTTACAGAGGCAAATATGGTGACCAGGAACCTGTGCCCGTCCGAAGACCTGCCGGAGGCGGTGGCCGTCGAGGTCCTTTCGGTGGTGGAGGCAAAAAATAAAGTAGTAATATCTGTTGAGTTGGATTTCTTATAGAAGGTAAAAAAGATGGCTTTAATGCCCAAAAGAGTAAAGTTTCGTAAAAGCCAACGCGGCCGAATGAAAGGCAATGCCACGCGTAACAATTTTGTTGCGTTCGGTGAATACGGATTGCAGGTGCTTGAAAGCACTTGGATAACAGCAAGGCAAATTGAGGCCGGTCGAGTAGCGGCAACGCATTTTTTGCATCGCGAAGGTAAGGTTTATCTTCGGGTTTTTCCGGATAAGCCGGTTAGTTCTAAGCCCCTCGAAACTCGAATGGGTAAGGGTAAGGGTGAGCCGGAGTTTTGGGTTGCTCCCGTCAAGCCAGGAACCGTTATTGTTGAGATAGGCGGAGTTACGGAAGATACTGCTAAGCAGGCTCTTGTTCGAGTAGCCCATAAGATGCCGGTTCGATGCAGATTTGTGAAACGCAGGCATTCACTGTAAAGGTTTGGTAAATAATGAAATCGCAACAATATCGAGAAATGAGTATAGATGAACTTCAAAACGGCCTTGAAGAGCAGCAGAGAAAGTTGTATGACTTGCGCAGTCAGGCTGTGACGGAAAAGCTTGAAAATAGTAAAGCGTGCAAAAATGTTCGACGCGATATCGCTCGGATGAAGACGATAATAAAAGAAAAAGAGCAGGCAGCGTTATAACTCGATAAGTCGAGGCTGATCAGGAATTGAAAATGCAGGACGAAAAACGAAGACGCGAAAGTGCCATAGTAGTGAGCAAAAGCGGCGATAAAACAGTTAAGGTTGCGATTTCTTATAAGATTCGGCATCCTAAGTATGGAAAATTTATTAACAAGCGTACTACTCTGGCGGCTCATGATGAGCAAAATCAGGCAAATGTCGGCGATAAAGTTGAGATTATTGAGAGCAGCCCTTTCAGTAAGACAAAAAGCTGGCAGGTAGTAAAAGTTTTGCAGACGGCATAAAACTGCTGGGGCAGTTATTGAGATAGGTGAAGGAGCGTATAAAGTGATTCAGCAGGAAACAATGCTAAATATCGCGGATAACAGCGGCGTTAGACAAGCCCAGTGTATCCGGGTTCTTGGGCGCAGCGGTGCTCGCGGCAAAGCTACCAGGCCAGCAGCGGGCATTGGTGATGTTGTCACCGTAGCGATTAAGAAGTCGTTGCCCAGTTGTCAGCTTGACGATAAGAAGGTTCACAAATGTGTGATAATTCGCACTAAGGATCCTATCAGGAGGCCTGACGGTAGTTATGTTCGCTTTGACAGTAATGCGGCAGTGATGATTGATGCCGAAAGTAATCCGATAGGCACTCGCATATTTGGTGCGGTTGCTCGTGAGCTTAGAGAGAAGAATTATATGAAGATTATCTCGCTTGCCAGCGAGGTTGTATGAGTTAATTGAATAGATTTGGATTGTAGAGATATAAAATGGCTATACATGTAAAAAGAGGTGATGTAGTGCAGATTATCGCCGGAGACGGCAAGGGTGCGACCGGGCGAGTACTGCATGTTTATCCATCCAAGGGGCAGGTTATTGTGCAGGGCCAGAACATTGCTAAGAAGCATGTCCGTCCCTCTCAGCGTAATCCGCAGGGTGGCAGAATATCGGTTGAAAAGCCCATAGATATAAGCAATGTATTGCCGGTTAATCCGAAAACTGATAAGGGAACTCGTGTCCGATACATGACAGGGGCTGACGGAAGCAAGAAACGCGTGGCAACCGACGGAGCCGACATAGGTACGATTAGAAGAGCGAAATAAAGTTAATTATTATAACAGGTAAGTAATGGCACGTTTGCAGGATTTGTATAAGTCAACAATAGCATCTCAGATGGTTAAGGAGTTCGGTTACAAGAACCAGATGGCTGTTCCGAGGATGGTAAAAGTGGTGGTGTCAATGGGTGTTGGTCGTGCTTGTCAGGATAAGAAGTTACTGGATAGCGCAAAGAAAGACCTTACGCTAATTGCCGGTCAGCAACCTGTTGTTCGCAAGGCGCGTAAGAGCGTGTCGAACTTTAAGTTGCGCCAAGGCCAGGAGATAGGATTGAAAGTTACATTGCGCCGTGTCCGGATGTATGAGTTTATGGATAGGCTGATTAGCCTGGCGATACCTCGGGTTCGTGACTTTCAAGGGCTGGACCCGGATAGTTTTGATGGCAGGGGTAATTACTCGATGGGACTCAATGAACAGAGTGTTTTCCCGGAAATAGACACCGGAGCGATTGAAAATACGCAGGGTATGAATGTTACATTTGTTACAACCGCCAACACTGACGAAGAAGCACGGCGGCTTCTAACATTGTTCGGAATGCCGTTTCGCGGAGCTAAGGAAGCGGCAGCGGCCGTAGTAGGATGAGTTAATCGCTGTATTGCGAATTAATATGGGAGCATAAATTTAATGGCAACCAAGGCAATTATAAATAAATCGAAGAAGCCGCAGAAGTTTAAGGTAAGAGAATATACGCGTTGCGAACTTTGTGGACGTCCTCGTGCGGTTTACCGGAAGTTTAAAATTTGCCGGATTTGTTTCCGTAACTTGGCAAACGAAGGTAAGATACCCGGTGTAAAGAAAGCGAGTTGGTAATAAGGGATGTCCCGACAGGGAATTAACGGAGTCTTAATTTATGAGCTTAAATGACCCGATAGCTGATATGCTGACAAGAATTCGCAATGGTTTTCGTGCGAATAAGGAAACGGTGGAGGTTAAGGCCTCTAAGCTGTGTGAAGGACTGGCGCAGGTTCTTAAAACAGAAGGATATATCAATGACTATGATCGCATTGATGACGGCAAGCAAGGAATACTTCGTATTGATTTGAAGTATGATAAGCTGGGTCGTCCGGCGGTTACAGAGATACAGAGAACGAGCAAGCCGGGCAGGCGTATCTACTCGAATGTGGACGATTTGCCTCATGTGCTTGACGGGCTTGGCATTGTTGTGGTTTCGACAAGTAAAGGCATAATGAGTGATAGAAAATGCCGCGAAGAAAAAGTAGGCGGCGAAATACTTTGTATGGTGAGCTAAATGAGTCGCATAGGAAAAAAGGCAATTAGTATCCCTAAGGGCGTGACGGTAGAAGCTTCAGGCCGTAAAGTTAAGGTCAGTGGGCCTTTGGGCAAGATGCAGATGGATGTCAGCAGCCTTGTTAACCTTGAGGTTGACAAGGACGAAGAGCAGATTCGTCTGATCAATCCAAAACCGGATGTCAGGAAGCACCGTCAGATGCATGGAACGATGCGAGCGCTTTTGGCCAATATGGTTACGGGTGTGAGCAAAGGTTTCGAGCGTAAGATGGAAATTTACGGTACGGGTTACAACCTAAAAGAGCAGGGCGGAAAGCTGGTTTTCCAGGTCGGCTTCTGTCATCCGGTAGAGATGAAATTGCCCGAAGGTGTTAAAGTGAATATTGATGTGCCGGCTACGCGTGGAAATGATGTTCCGGCCAGATTTAGTTTGAGCGGCCCCGATAAACATATTCTTGGGCAGTTCGCCGCGAATATTCGTCGTATCAGGCCGCCGGAACCCTATAAGGGCAAGGGCATTCGTTATGCGGATGAGCAGGTCAGGCGTAAAGTCGGCAAGGCATTTGCTACCGGGTCAGCTTAACATATAAATTAAAAAAGAATTGGTGACGAACCATGCTTCAGGAAAAGGCAAGAAAATACAGAGCGGCAAAAAGGCGTAAGTACCATGTGCGCAATAAAATAGTAGGCACTGCAGAGTGTCCGAGACTTTCGGTTTATCGTTCTAATCGGCATATTTATACGCAATTGATAGACGATGTAGCCGGTGTGACAGTAGCTTCGTCGAGCACTATGAGCAAGGAGCTACGCGACGAGCTTAAGACGACAAGCAATAAAGAGGCCGCAGGCAAAGTAGGTGAATCCATTGCCAAAGCGGCATTAAAAGTAGGAATTAAAACAGTCAGCTTCGATCGCGGCTCGAACCGTTATCAGGGCAGGACGCGGGCGTTGGCTGAGGCAGCTCGAAAAGCTGGTCTTGTTTTTTAACAATAGTATAGCTTGGAGAAATTAAATTGGCATCAGAACCCATGAAAATGCCGGAACAAGAAGGCAGCCCGTTGGAAGACACGGTTGTAGAGATATTTCGCTGTTCGAAAGTAGTCAAAGGTGGTCGCCGTTTTAGTTTTGCTGCTTTAGTGGTGGTCGGCAATCGTGACGGTCAGGTAGGTATCGGCTATGGCAAGGCTAACGAGGTTCCGATGGCGGTTGAAAAGGCCGTTAAGGACGCTAAAAGGTCTCTTAATAATATACCACTGTCAGGCAGGACGATACCGCATAAAATTGAGGGGCGATTTGGCGGCACTAAGATAGTGCTTGTTCCCGCAAGTCCGGGTACGGGCGTAATCGCAGGCTCGAGTGCTCGTGCGATACTTGAGTATGCGGGGATACATGATATTTTGACGAAAGTGTACGGCAGTATGTCGAGCAAGAGTGTTGTAAAGGCCACGCTCGACGGTTTGCTGAAGCTTCGCAGCCAAGAGCAAGTTGAGGCTCTTCGCGGTGTAAAAGTAGAACCAGTTAAAAGGTGGTGATATAGCGATGTTGACTCACGAAATAACCGCTATTGCAGGTAAAAATAAAAAGCGCAAACGAATAGGTCGAGGCCAGGGCAGCGGCCATGGCAAGACATGCGGACGAGGTCATAAGGGCGCAGGCAGCAGGGCCGGCTTTAAGAAACGGGATATTTATGAAGGCGGTCAGATGCCTCTGTTTCGCAGATTGCCTAAACGCGGGTTCAGCAATTATCAGTTTGCGACAAAATATGAAATAGTAAATATTTCTCAACTTGAATCGTTTGATGATGGCGCCAAGGTTGGCGTTGAGGAACTTCAAAATGCCGGCTTGGTTGATCTTGCTCGCAGTGGAGCCTCCAAAATCAAGATACTGGGCGATGGTGAGCTGAGCAAAAAACTTGAAGTTTCAGCTCATAAATTCAGTAAATCGGCTCAGGAAAAAATTACCGGCTGCGGCGGAACTGCTACTGTGTTATCTTAAATAGGTTTAAGGAAAAATCGGAAGATAGGAAATGATTCGAACGATTATAAACATATTTAGTATTCCTGATTTAAGGAATAAGATTCTGTTCACGGTGGCTCTTCTGGTTATATACCGCGTTGGGTTTCATATTCCAGTTCCGGGTTTTGACCAGGAGCGTGTTGCTGAGATCGCCGGCCAGCGGGAGACAGATTCGCCTATTGGCAGAGCGGCAGAGTATATGCAGATGTTTACCGGAGGGACGCTTGAACAGAGTAGCCTTTTTGCGCTGGGTATTATGCCGTATATTACCGCATCGATTATTCTGATGCTTCTTGGTGAGGTTGTCCCGGCATTGAAGAAACTGCGGCAGGAGGGGCAAAGCGGCCAGCAAAAGATACAGGAATATACGCGCTATCTGACGGTGTTTATATGTCTTATCCAGTCGCTGATGTTTATGCGGCTTCTGGGCGGAGAGGGTCTGACCTATCCTGGAATGCACGGCCGGGCATTGTTTATGGGTGTCGTCGGTATGACGGCGGGAACAGTATTTTTGATGTGGCTCGGCGAGCAGATAGACCAGTACGGTATTGGTAATGGTATCAGTCTTATTATTATGGCAGGTATCGTGGCGCGGATGCCGTGGGCGATTTTGACTTTATGGCAGCAGGTTGATTTGAGTATCGGCGCACCTGTTGGCGCTATTGGTCCTGCCAGGTTGCTGTTTTTGGTTGCGGCGTTTATATTTGTCACTGCAGGGGCTATATTGATTACACAGGGACAAAGAAGAATCCCGATTCAGCAGGCTAAACAAATGCGCGGTCGTCGTATGTATGGTGGTGCAAGGCACTATCTACCGTTGCGGGTAAATCACGGGGGTGTTATGCCGATTATCTTCGCGTCTTCGTTTATGATTTTCCCACCAGTGCTGCTTGGTTATTTGCAGGGAATTGAAGGTTTGCGTGACTCTGCAATACTGGATCATTTAGTGCGAGCGCTTGGGCCGGCGGCATTTACATATAATGTGTTGTATATGTTACTGATTTTCCTGTTTTCTTATTTCTGGGTTTCGGTTCAGTTTCAGCCTAAGGATATGGCCAAGAATCTTCGTGACTCGGGAAGTTTTATCCCTGGCTTGCGGCCCGGCAGACGCACAGCAGAATACCTTGAGTCTGTTATGGTAAGAATTACATTCTATGGCGCATCATTTTTGGCGATCATCGCAGTGGTTCCTTCGGTTATATCTTATTTGCTGGAAATAGACTGGCGGGTAACGACATTTCTTGGCGGAACGGGTTTGCTGATTACTGTCAGCGTATCGCTCGATTTGGTGCAGAGAATAGAGGCGAACCTACTTATGAGAAGTTATGAAGGATTCACGAGTAAGGGCAGAATAAGGGGGGCTCGCTGATGCGTATAGTATTACTTGGAGCACCTGGTGCCGGCAAAGGTACACAGTGCAAAAGAATTGTGGAAAGATATAATCTGCTGCACCTTTCCAGCGGCGATATTTTGCGTAAAGAAAGGGCAGAGGGCAGTGAACTTGGCAAGCAGGCGCAAGGTTATATGGATCAAGGGGCTCTTGTGCCAGACGAGCTTATTGTGGAAATGATGGCTAAGGCGATAGACGATGCTCCTGACTCAGGCTATGTTCTGGACGGTTTTCCGCGGACTGTGAATCAGGCCGCTGAGCTTGACAAAGCACTAAAGGCTAAAGATCAGAGCATTGATGCGGTAGTGAATCTGGTAATTGATGATGGCGTTATAACCAGACGGCTTACAGGCAGGCGAAG
>PWDX01000115.1 GCA_003553245.1 Phycisphaerae bacterium | reverse complement strand
TGACACAACCATCGAAGGCCGCTTTGCCGGAAGTCAGGCAAGCACTTTCAGAGTCGATGCAAAAGGTCAGGGCCGACACAGCGCAATCCTCGGAGCAGGGCTGAACTTCGACCTCAGCGAAAGCAGCGACGGCTTTATCAGCTATCAGGCCGAAATACTCAGCAATGCCGACTTCCACACCCTGATGGGCGGAGTATCCTGGAAATTCTAATATGGTATAAAAAAGTTTCGATCGAAAAGGCCGGTGACAAAACACCGGCCTTTTTATTGCGCATTAAAAATCCGGTCTTTCTCAAACCCTGGCCTTTTCGAGTTTGTCGATATTCAGATACCGCTCATAAAACAAATCTATCCACCTCTTCCGCGTAAACTTTTTTATCGCCCGGACAACACTCTCTATCGTCCAGTCCTCAAATCCGTCAGAGCCGTCCTGTAATCCCGCACGGCCTCTGCACAATGCGTATTATCCTGCGGATACAAAAACACAAATACCCCGTCCGCGAAATCATCGGCCTGCAAAATACTCCCCGCCAGCAGATGATCCCGCTATATCTGCTCCATCGGGGCAGCCTCAAGCTTCTCAATCGTCCCGCTATCAAAACAATCCATCCCAAAAGCAATCTCCCGATACCTTTGCTTCATCCTGGCCGGCTGATTTCTGAGATTTTCATGATATTTGACTTCTATCCCAACAAACCCCTTTTCCCCCGCCTTATTCAAAAACTCCGCATAAACATCGAATGCCGAACGATCGCCTGTATATCTGTCACTGCCGCGACCCGGCGAATGCTCGAATTCGATTCTGACAACCTCATCAACCCTCTCCGGCAGCAGATAACGAAAAACATCTGACGCTAATCGCAGGTCAGCCTTGAGCTCGGCAAACAGATTAAACGCCAACGGCTGACTTGAAAGCAGATTATTGAAAATCCGCGGCCTGGCGTAGAGCTTCTTTTCAGCATTTTCATTCACTTCTTTGGCGACAACGCCTTTTATCGTCTCGGACAAATAATTATTAAGAGTCTTTTCCGCCCATCGCTTCTCCAGATAATTACCCCGTATCTTCCCGGCGTACTCTCCCGCTTCATAGCCGCTCTCGCTTCGCCAGATAGATTGAAGTATGCGTGCCTTTCTCTGAAAACCGCCCCCGTCAGACTCTTCATAAACCAGATAATGCTTTGCAAGTTCATTCAGTCTCATCCGCCATACCCCTTAATATCTTTATAATTCCCGCATCTTGAACCCGGATAATTGTATCAACATCCTGCTTGCCCGCAAGAAAAAACATAATTGATCCTCTTAACCCCTGCTTGTCAAACCCTGCCGTTTTGGTATATTCCTGTATTACTGCTTTGACCGGCTTAAAAAGCAACATGGCCGAACTGATGACTACTTGGCATCCTCAGTGACAGTTAAGACCACTCCCACGGCACGCAACGCAAAGCTTAGGCCTTCATAAAAAACATATCGGCAATCCGAATACAAAAACTTCAATTGCCTTAGCCATAGACTTTGAGTATAGTATTTATCAGGTGAAATGTTGAAAAGAACAAGCGCTAAACTCAAGCCTGGGATTTGGCCATAAGTTTTGTGAATCGCTCGAACAGATAGCCGGAGTCATGAGGTCCGGGTGCGGCCTCTGGGTGGTACTGCACTGAAAAGGCTGCTTTGTCCGGGCAGCGAATGCCCTCGACGGTTTTATCGTTAAGATTCATGTGGGTTATCTCGACGCCTTTGTCGGACAATGAATCCATATCAACGCAAAAGCCGTGGTTCTGGCTGGTAATCTCTATCGAGCCGGTTTGCAGGTTTTTGACGGGGTGGTTGGCGCCGTGATGGCCGAATTTAAGCTTGTATGTTTTCCCGCCGAGTGCCTGGCCGAGTATCTGGTGGCCCAGGCATATCCCAAATATCGGAACCTGCCCCAAAAGCTCACTAACCGCATCAGTGGCATATTTAACCGGTTCGGGATCGCCGGGGCCGTTGCTTAAGAACACCCCGTCCGGCCTAAGCGATATAACATCGACTGCGCTTGTTTTTGCCGGAACAACCTGCACCCGACAGCCATAAGAGACCAGTAAACGAATGATATTGCGCTTTATCCCAAAATCATACGCCACTACCTTATAGCGATCATCGCCCTTGCAACGGCTCCCGCTTAAAATGTCACTTACACCTTCGTCCCATCCGTATGGCTCTTTGGCTGCGACATCTTTAACAATATCGCGTCCGACCAAGCCGGGGTAGTCGGCCAATTGAGCTTTAAGTTTTTCTAATTGGTACTCACCGGCGGCTATTACCGCTCGCATTGCTCCTTTTTCACGGATATGCAGCACGAGCTTACGCGTGTCGATACCTTCTAATCCGATAACACCGTTTTCTTTAAGATAATCACCCAGCGACTTGCCGCTTCGCCAGTTGCTCGGCCAATCGCAATATTCTTTGACGATAAAACCTTTTGCGAAAACCCCGCGTGACTCTGCGTCTGCTTCGTTCGTGCCGTAGTTGCCGATAAGAGGATAAGTCATCGTTACTATTTGTTCGTGGTAGGACGGATCGGTCAGTATTTCCTGATATCCGCTCATTGCAGTGTTAAAGACAACCTCGCCACAGTTAATACCCTGCGCGCCGAATGACCTGCCGTGAAATACCGTTCCGTCTTCGAGTATCAATACCGCCTGCATCGTTTTCCTTTTCATCCGTAATATGCCTGGATTGGTTTTACGCCGACCTGGTTGCTGTTAACCGCCTCGATTGCCCGCACTACAGTTTCTGCACCGCGAATCGTCGTGCAATACGGCACCTGTTTATCCAGCGCCGTCCGTCGTATTGAGAATGAGTCCAATATTGACTGTTTGCCGACAGTGGTGTTTACAATCAAGTCAATGTCACTGTTGATTATCCTGTCAACCACGCTTGGCCTGCCCTCGCTGACTTTCAACACGAACTCCGAGGGGATATTTTTATTTATAAACTCAATACATGTCCCCTTTGTCGCAAGCACCTTAAAGCCCCTTTGCACAAACTGCCGGGCCACCTGAGCCGCTCGCTGTTTGTCTGCGTCACGGACACTGAAAAACACCGTGCCGCCTGTCGGCAGAACATTGCCCGCGGCCATTTGTGACTTGGCGAAAGCTATTGCAAAATCATCCGATATGCCCATCACCTCACCGGTGCTTAACATTTCCGGGCCCAACAGCGTATCAATTCCCGTGAACTTCAAAAACGGAAATACCGCTTCTTTGACACAGAAATAGCGAGGTACGATCTCTTCGGTAAAGCCAAGCTCGTCCAAAGTCATTCCGCACATAACTTTTGCCGCTAATTTGGCAAGCGGCACGCCTATTGATTTACTTACGAACGGCACAGTTCGAGAGGCTCGCGGATTCACCTCGATAATATAAATCTGGTCGTCCTTAACTGCGAATTGGATATTCAGTAGTCCTCGAACTTCAAGCTCAAGGGCAAGTCTTTTGGTTTGTTGTTTAACCTGCTCGATTATCTCTTTCTTTATCGTCATCGGCGGCAGGCAGCAGGCACTGTCGCCGGAATGGATACCTGCCTGTTCGATATGCTCCATAACCCCGCCGATAACGACCCTCTTGCCGTCACATATCGCATCAACATCAAGCTCCGTAGCATCATCAAGGAACTTATCTATCAAAATCGGGTGCTCGCCGGAGACATCAATGGCATTATTTACGCAGTTTTCCAGAGCGGTCTGGTCATAAACAATCTCCATAGCCCTGCCGCCCAGCACAAACGACGGACGAACCAGCAGCGGATAGCCCAGTTTCTCGGCAATAACAAGTGTTTCTTCGTATGATCTTGCTGTGCCGCTGTAAGGCTGTTTTAATTCCAGCTTCTCCACGAGGGAGTTAAACCGTTTGCGGTCCTCGGCGTAATCGATACTTGCCGGTGATGTGCCGATAATCGGAACGCCGGCCTGTTCAAGACGAGTTGCCAGCTTTAAAGGTGTCTGTCCGCCGAACTGCACGATGACCCCGTCAGGTTGTTCCACATCCACAATCGACATCACATCTTCGAATGTTAATGGCTCAAAATAAAGCCTGTCGGAAGTGTCATAATCCGTACTGACAGTTTCCGGATTACAATTGACCATTATTGACTCGATTCCAATTTCCTTCAAGGCATACGCCGCGTGGACACAACAGTAATCAAATTCGATGCCCTGGCCTATCCGGTTCGGTCCGCCGCCAAGAATCATTACCTTTTTGCGATTTGTCGGATTGCTTTCACACTCCTGCTCGTATGTCGAATACAGATAAGGCGTATGCGCTTCGAATTCGGCTGCGCATGTATCGACCGTCTTAAAAACCGCCTTTACGCCAAGGTCCTTTCTTTTGCTGCGAACCTTTTGTTCATCAGTTCCGAGAGCCTCGGCGATATAATAGTCACTCAGGCCATATTCTTTGGACTGCCGCATTAGTGGCTCATCAACCTTATCCAGCGTTTTTGATTTTAAATGACGACCGAGTTCGACTATTTGTTTTATGTTTTCCAGAAACCACGGGTCGATTTTCGTGTATTCAAAAAGCTCGGCAGTACTCATTCGGCGCCGATAACCCTCGGCTACATACCAGAGCTTATCCCAGCGGCGGCTTCGCAGCCTTTCGATAAGCTTGTCCGCATTGATCTTGCCCGGTAGATATCGATTATCCAGTGAATACCGCTCAATCTCCAGGGAACGCATTGCCTTGCCGAGAGCCTCTTTGAATGTCCGTCCGATGGCCATTGCCTCGCCAACAGACTTCATCTGCACCGTAAGCTCAGCCTTTGTGCGAGGGAACTTTTCGAATGTAAACCTAGGCCACTTTACAACGCAGTAGTCAAGTGTCGGTTCAAAGCAAGCGGGCGTTTTTTTGGTAATGTCGTTTGGTATTTCATCAAGCGTATAACCTACAGCAAGCAGCGACGCAATCTTGGCTATCGGAAAACCGGTCGCTTTCGAGGCCAGTGCAGAGCTGCGTGAAACACGCGGATTCATTTCTATGACATACATCCTCCCGTTAGCGGGATTGACCGCGAACTGGATATTCGAGCCGCCGGTCTCTACGCCGATAGCGCGGATAATCTTCAAGCTGGCGTCGCGCATTAACTGATATTCTCTGTCGCTGAGAGTCTGTGCCGGAGCTACTGTTACGCTGTCGCCGGTATGAATACCCATCGGGTCGAGATTTTCAATTGAGCAGACAATTACAACATTGTCTTTATTATCCCGCATTACCTCAAGCTCATATTCTTTCCAGCCAAGCACCGACTCCTCAACCAGTACTTCGTTGGCGGGGCTAAGCTCAAGGCCCCATTTGATATATTCCTCATATTCCTCCATGTTATAGACAATATTGCCGCCCATCCCGCCGAGCGTATAGCTGGGCCTGATTATCACCGGAAAGCCTATATCCTGAATACAATCCTTTGCTTCTTGCCAAGAGTGAATATATGCGCTTGCGGGAACCTCCAGACCTATATCGACCATTATCTGCTTGAACCTGTCCCGCTCCTCGGCTCGCTTTATTGATTCCAGATTCGCCCCCAAGAGACGAACATTATACTTATCCAGCACACCACTGCTTGCCAACGATACTGCCGTGTTGAGCCCGGTCTGTCCGCCGAGCGTTGGCAAAAGACTGTCCGGTCGTTCAGCCTCGATAATCTTTTCAACCATCTCAGGTGTGATCGGCTCGATATATGTCTTATCGGCGTACTCCGGGTCAGTCATAATCGTAGCTGGGTTGCTGTTGACCAGCACTACCTCAAACCCTTCGGCTCGGAGGGCTTTGCAGGCCTGCGCACCGGAATAATCAAATTCGCATCCCTGCCCGATGACAATGGGTCCGGAGCCGACTATCAATATCTTCCTGATATCTTTGCTTTTGGGCATAAAAATCCTCGACCTCAAATCTAAGGACTAAAACTCAAGACTCTATTCATCGCCTCAGCCGCTTTGCGCCCGCTTTCTATCGCCCATACGACCAGCGATGCGCCGCGAACTGTGTCACCTGCGGCAAATACTTTTTCTTTGCTCGTATGAAAATCTTTGACCGCTATATTGCCGCAATTGTCCAAATCAAGGCCAAGCTCCTCGACCAAACCTGTCTGCACAACACCGGTAAAACCCATCGAAAGCAGAACCAGATCGGCCTGAAGTTCAAACTCCGAATCGGCTTTTTCACTAAGTTTCCACTTGCCGTCTTCATTAAACCAATCAACTTCACAACCATGCAGCTTTTTAACAACACCTGCTTCGGCTGTAAAGCTTTTTGTCATGACGCTCCATATCCGCTTGCATCCTTCTTCGTGCGAACTCGATGTCCGCATCGTTGCCGGCCACATCGGCCAGGGCGTGTGTTCAGGTCTGCTTTGAGGCGGCTTGGGTAATATCTCAAGCTGGGTAATACTCTTTGCACCTTGTCTGCGAGCTGTCCCGACGCAGTCACTTCCGGTGTCACCGCCACCTATTACCACGACATTTTTATTCTTCGCTGACAGTACGCCACGACAGCTATCACCTTCTCCGCCGATAGCTCGATTCTGCGCCGAAAGATAATCCATTGCGAACAATACATTCTCACTGTCCCTGCCCGGAACATCCAAATCCCTCGGCTGACAAGCTCCCATCGCCAGCAGTACGGCGTCAAAAGTCTTATTCAGATATCCTCCCGATATATCCTTTCCGACCTCGACGCCGCACTCAAACTGTACGCCCTCGGCACGCAACTGCGCCAAACGGCGGTCAATCATTCGTTTTTCCAGCTTAAAATCAGGTATCCCGTATCTTAAAAGTCCTCCAGGCTTTTTGTCTCTCTCATAAACCACGACATCATGCCCGGCCCGCGCAAGCTGCTGCGCAGCGGCCAGACCGGCAGGACCCGAACCCACTACCGCCGCCTTTTTGCCGGTTTTCACCTCCGCCGGCATAGGTCGAATCCAACCTTCTGCAAATCCGCGTTCAACTATCTGAAATTCGATATGCCGAATCAATACCGGCTCATCGTTCACCGCCAGAGTGCAAGCGGTCTCACAGGGCGCCGGGCACACATAGCCAGTCATTTCAGGAAAGTTATTTGTCGAATGAAGAATTTCGCAGGCCTGCTGCCATTTGTCTTTATACACCAGTTCGTTAAAGTCCGGAATATTATTGCCCAGCGGACAGCCGCCTCCATGACAAAACGGTATCCCGCAATCCATACACCTGGCGGCCTGTCGGCGAATCTGCTCTGGAGTTAAAGACAGCTCAATTTCATTAAAGTCATAAACCCTTTGCTCGACGGGTCGCTTGGGCGGCTCCATGCGCTTGTTCTGCATAAATCCCATACTTTGTCCCATTAGTACACCTCCTCGGTAGCCGGAGTCGTTTCAGTGTCACGCTGTTCGTTTGCTCTCATTTTCTCCAGCGCCTTGCGATAATCCGTCGGAATAATTTTTACAAACTTGCCGACCATATCGGGCCAGGCGTCAAGTATCTGCTGTGCTCGCTTGCTGTTTGTAAGCTCCAGATGGCGACGAATCAAATCATGCAGTATCCGCTGATCTTCGCTCTGCCATACTGTTTCAACATCAACCATATCCAGATTACAAAGAGTGTCAAACAACTGTGCTTCGTCCAGCACATACGCTATCCCGCCGCTCATTCCCGCCGCGAAATTGCATCCGGTTCTCCCGAGCACTACGACAGTTCCGCCGGTCATATATTCACAGCCATGGTCGCCTACCCCCTCTACCACGGCGGTAGCACCGCTGTTGCGCACGCAGAACCGCTCGCCGGCCACACCGTTGATAAACACCTCGCCGGTTGTAGCACCATAAAGCAGTGTATTACCGACAATGATATTTTCGTGAGCTAAGAACGGCGAATGCTCGGGGGTAATTACGACAATCCTGCCGCCGGAAAGCCCCTTGCCAAGATAATCGTTGCTGTCGCCAATCAGCCGCAGCGTCACACCGGGCGCTAAAAAAGCCCCGAAGCTCTGACCTGCTGTGCCTCGGAAAACAACTTCAAGAGTTCCATCAGGTAAGCCGTCAGGGCCGTATTCTTTCACAACTTTATTGCTCAAAATAGCCCCGACAGTCCTGTCGGTATTATGAATGGGCATCTCTATAACCATCTTTTTTTGGTTGTCGATGGCCGCTTTTGCCTTGTCGATTATTTTCCAGTCAAGATGCTCATTTATCTTTACCGGCTGAGCAACGCTCTGGCGAATATCAGCGGCCTGAGCATCCTTTAATCGGTAAAATATCGCGCTAAGGTCCACACCCTTTGCTTTCCAATGGTCAATCGCCTCAGCCATCCGCAATCTTTCAACACGACCGATCATGTCTTCAAATCGCCTGAAGCCAAGCTGAGCCATAATCTGCCGGATTTCCTCAGCTACAAACATCAGATACCGAGTAATATACTCCGGCTTGCCGGCAAATCTCTTTCGCAGCTGGGGATCCTGCGTAGCTATCCCGAATACGCACGCGCCTTCGTGACATTTACGAAGCAGGGTGCAACCCATTGTTACCAGCGCGGCCGTGCCGAAACCAAACTGATCGGCTCCAAGCAGTGCGGCGACTACAATGTCTCGACCCGTTCGCATCTGTCCGTCAGCCTGAACTCTTATTCTGCTGCGAAGCCTGTTCATCACCAGTACCTGCTGGGCTTCTGCCAGACCAAGCTCCCACGGGCCGCCGGCGTGCATTATAGAGCTAAGCGGACTTGCTCCCGTGCCGCCGTCATGTCCGCTGATCAGCACCTCGTCGGCATTGCCCTTGGCCACACCGGCAGCAACCGTTCCGACACCGACCTCACTAACGAGCTTTACCGATACCTTGACGCCAGGATTGCTGCACTTCAAATCGTAAATCAACTGCGCCAAATCCTCTATCGAATAAATATCGTGATGCGGCGGCGGAGAGATAAGAGTTACCCCCGGCGTTGAAAATCGCAGCCTTGCTATCTCATCAGTGACTTTGTGTCCCGGTAATTGTCCGCCTTCGCCGGGTTTTGCGCCCTGTGCCATTTTTATCTGTAATTCTTTAGCATGGGCCAGATAATTAGAGGTAACTCCGAACCGTCCGCTTGCTATCTGCTTTATCGCTGAGTTCAGTGAATCGCCGTTGTCCTGCGGCAGATAACGCGCAGCGTCCTCACCGCCTTCCCCGGTGTTGCTCATGCCACCAAGGCGATTCATCGCTATGGCCATACACTCATGTGCTTCTTTGCTGATCGAGCCATGACTAATAGCACCGGTGCAGAACCGCTTGACGATCTCACTTGCCGGTTCGACCTCTTCGAGAGGCAACGCTTTACCCGGTGTAAATTCAAACATTCCGCGCAAAGTGCACAGCCGTTTTGCCTGTTCGTTCACCGCCTGCGAAAATTCATTGTAGGCCTCGGCGTCCTCAAATCGCACGGCGTGCTGAAGCCGAGCTACTGTCGTTGGATTCCACAAATGCCGTTGGCCATCGTGGCGATAATGATAGTAACCGCCATAGTCAAGCGACATCGCACCTGCAGGTCGCTTTGCGTATCCGTTTTTGTGGCGAGCTATGGCCTCTGCGGCTATTTCATCCAGACCTATTCCCTGAATCCGTGAACTCGTTCCGACAAAATATTCCTCTATAACCGAGCGGTTGAGACCGACTGCCTCGAATAACTGTGCTCCGTGATAGCTTCGCAGGGTCGATATTCCCATCCTGCTCATCGCCTTGAGGATGCCTTTCTTTATCGCTGCGATATAATTATCAGCTACCGCCGTGGCCTCGAGTTCTTCGGGCAACTCTCCTTCAAGCTGCATTTGGCCAAGTGTCTCAAAAGCCATATAAGGGTTCACCGCATTGGCTCCATAGCCGCATAGCAGGCAAAAATGCATCACTTCCCGAGGCTCTCCGCTTTCAATGATAATCCCGGCCTCACCCTGCAATCCGCGGCGCAGAAGGCAGTGATAAACCGCCGCCGTTGCCAGCAAAGACGGTATCGCCACCTTGTCTTTGTCTGCCTTTTTGTCACTCAATATCAGCATCGATGCACCGTCACTAATCCGGCGCTGGCACTGATCGACCAACTTTTCAATGCCGGCCCGAAGAGCATCGCCGCAACGACTTTCATCAGGCTC
>PWDX01000150.1 GCA_003553245.1 Phycisphaerae bacterium | reverse complement strand
TCCTCAGGTTCGTGTTGAGCTTTTCGGGGCTCTTGGTCAGGCGTGCTATTATTCATATCTTACCGATTCTCAGACAGAGGTTTCGGCTGAAGTTCGTGACAGTGCGCTGGGGTGGGCTGAGCAGTTTTTGGATGAGGATGACAGCCGCACTGCCCGTAAAGGGGCCGATGTTATACGCAAGCTGCTGGAACATAACGGCCTGGAGGATGATGTTGTTGCAAGGTATATGGAGATGCTGGCAAAACGGTATGAAAGAGCCAGTGCATCCGGCGGTGACAACTTGCTGCGCAGTGAGCTTTTGTCTGCGATGTCAAGGCTTTGTCGGCAAAGTGTTTATAAAACCAAGGCAGAGGAAATCTTTCATCCTGTCTTTACAGACGCCCGGTCTGATGAGGCAGGCTCTGTGCGCGAAGCTGCCATCGAAGGACTTATAAGTATAGACAGACAAGAGGCTCTGGCGCTACTTGGCGAAGGCTTTGTAAATGAGAGTCGCGAAAGCATTCGTCTAAGAGCGATAGAGCTTGCCGGGGAAATCGGCAACGGTGAGGATATCCAGTGGCTCAGCACAGCGGTAGGCGGCGGTTCAGAAGGCGATAGAGCCTGGCAGGTGATGCTTGGTATATTCCGGCAATCATCAAGCGAACTGGCCCAGAAGTGGCTGGATCGGTTTATCGAGGCCGATTATCGCAGCAGACTAAGCGATGAGCAGATGATAGATTTTCTTGATATTGCCCAGCGCAGGGCAGTTTCCGCTGAGGATGATTCGCTTATAATGCGAACAAGAGAAAAACTTTCCGAGCTTTACGCAGAAAAAGGTGAATATGACAAAGCAGTTGAACATGTGGTCTTACTGCGCGAGGCAACTGATGATGAACAAAAAAAGACAGCCCTGCTTAATCAGCAGATTGAACTGAATCTGCGGGCAGGTAATGCCGAGGCTGTTAAAAACCTTATTGCCAATCAGCTTTTAGAGAACGATCTGGGCGGTAACGATAAAATAATTCAAATACTCGAGGGCTACTTCGACGACGCAGAAAGCGAGCAGGCAATGCAGGTTCTTGCCGCCCTTGAGAATATTGACATTTCGGACTATGACCGACCTGAGTGGGATGAGCATATTGACCGCTGGTCGGCGATTTGGGCCGATTCACAGACCGGCGACGAGCAAACATCAGAAAACAGCGGTTAGCCGCCAGTCATATCCGCCGTGCAAACAGATACAATAGTATTGAACATCCCTGTTGAAATACGCTATTATATAATGGTGATTGAACGGTTCGGGCGGTCGCTTCGCATCGGCTGTTATATTTAACAGACTGATGCGGGGAGGAAAGTCCGAGCAGGACAGGGCAACGGCGGTGGGTAACGCCCACCGGGGGCGACCCCAGGGAAAGTGCCGCAGAAAAAATACAGCCGATGGCTCCGCTGAGAGCACAGGCAAAGGTGAAATGGTGCGGTAAGAGCGCACCGCGGCGACCGGTGACGGCGCCGGCTTGCAAACCCCGCCGCCTGCAAGACCAAGTATGCCGGTATGCCCGGCCCGGGCGACAGCGAAAGCTCAACCGGCGGGTAGGTCGCTTGCCGAAAGGCAGAGCCGGCCGGCAACGGTCGGTCAAGATAAATGATCGCCGCCGTCGTAGGACGGTAACAGGACTCGGCTTATTGAACCGTTCAATTGCGCATAAAAAAAGCGAACTCGAAAATTATCGGGTTCGCTTTTGTCTTATCGGCATTTTCAGATTATCTGCCCATATCTAATTCAGGGTGAATGTTCTCAAGCAGCTTGTAGAACGCTCCAGCCGTAGCGGTGATTCGGACAATATCGTCATCAAGAACCATCCCTATCCGGGATTTGCGCAGGTTCATATGGTGAAATTCCATACCCTCTGCATCATCAAGACGCGCCGCTAACCCCGGCGACCGCTCAAGCTCGGTTATGGCCGCACGGAGAATCTGGTTAAACATTCGACCGCAGGTGTGAAGTGCTTCGTTATCATCATCAACCTGACGGATGTCGGCATCAAAATTTTCCAGCACCCGTTTAACAATTGCTATACGCCTCTGGTTATCGGTAGCATACGGTTCGTCAAGAACATCACTTCGAAGCGCCATCTCGGTTGTAAACAACGCCCCTTCCCACATCGGGCTGAAAGTCCGTTCGATAAATTTAGGACGCTCGTCGTAAATGAAAACATACTTGCGTCGCGCCGTCATCGCCTCTTCATAGAACGAAACCATCCTGAACCAGCCTTTGGCGTCGTCTCGTTTGGAAAGTCCGGCTGAGGCGACCACACTCTTGCTCTGGCTTAGAATCTCGTCATACTCAGGCTTATGAATAACCTCCAAAACCTCAGCCGCGGTGCTTTCGCCGAGAACGACTTCATCGACGCTTTCGAGAATATGGGCGTAAGCCGGTTTTTCGGTCTCGAAAAAGAAATCGTGGACATATACTGTTGCACAGCCGGTTAATACCAACCCCGCAAGCGCCAATACCGCTAAAATTCGCGTATTCATCAGGAGTCCTTCCGTTTTATTTATGACTGATCAGACCTCTTTGGACTTTATCCACGGCATCATTTTACGAAGCCCTCGGCCTACCTGTTCAATCTGACTGTCGTAATCTTTCTTATAAAGCTCATCGAACTTCTTCAGGCCGCCCTTATATTCATCGACCCATTCTTTGGCGAATGAACCGCTTTTTATTTCTTCAAGGATTTTTTTCATCTCGGCTCTGGTCTGATCATTAACCAGTCGAGGCCCGCGCGTCAGGTCGCCGTATTCTGCCGTGTTTGAAATACTGTAACGCATATAGCTGATTCCGCCCTGATAAAGCAGGTCAACAATCAGCTTCATTTCGTGCATGCACTCAAAGTAGGCAACTTCCGGCTGATACCCGGCATCAACAAGAGTCTCAAAGCCGGCTTTTATCAGCGCCGTCAGTCCGCCGCAAAGCACCGCCTGTTCGCCGAAAAGGTCTGTTTCCGTTTCTTCCTGAAAAGTCGTCTTGATAATACCTGCTCTTGCTCCGCCGATGCCGTTGCCCCAGGCAAGAGCCACCGCTGCGGCATCTGCGCTTGCGTCCTGCTCTACCGCCACCAGGCAAGGCACGCCGCCGCCTTTTTCGTATTCGCTGCGAACCAGATGGCCTGGGCCTTTGGGAGCTATCATAACAACATTAACATCTTTTGGCGGAGCGACATATTTGAAGTGGACATTGAAGCCGTGGCAGAAACCGAGCGTCTGGCCTGCTTTGAGATTCGGCGCGATAAAATCAGCGTAAACTTTCTGCTGCACTTCGTCAGGCAGCGTTATAATGATTAACGCGGCATCTTCCATCGCCGTAACGATATCCACCGGCTCAAAACCATGTTCCTTGGCCAGATTATAGTTTTCCGTGCCGCTAAGCTCGGCAACGGTAACGCAAATACCGCTATCTCTCAAGTTCAGGCTGTGGGCGTGTCCCTGGCTGCCGTAGCCTATAACCGCGACTTTCTTGCCTTTAAGCGCATCCAGAGGCGCTTCCTTCTCATAATAAATTGTAACCATATCGCTACTCTCCTTAAATTTGAGCCGATTTCCATTTCTTTAACAATTAAATGTGCCAATTATAACCATCTAAGGCCATCGGGCAAGAATTTTCCAAATCCAAACATATCTTAAAAGAAAAACGCTTCGCAAAAATATACAGCTTTACGAAGCGTTTTATTCGGTTTTTGAAATCGCAGTCTATTTACTGCCTTGTCATCGCGATTGTACCGGTTCGGGCGACATTTTTGATCCCGTACGGCCGGCAGACATTGATAAAGCCCTCGATTTTCTCTTCCGGGCCGCTGACCTCGACCATAATATGCCGCGTGCTGATATCGACTACTTTTCCTTTGAACATTTCTATCAGCGAGAAAACTTCCGGCCGCTTCTCCGGCGGACAGGCTATCGTTACAAGCATCAAATCGCGCGCAACAACAGGCTTGCCGACAAAATCCTGAACCTTGACCACCGGAACCAGCTTGGCAAGCTGCTTGCGAACCTGCTCAACAACCCTGTCATCACCGATAACGACTATCGTCATTCGGCTTAAATCTTCGGTTTCGGTCCTTCCGACCGCCAGAGAATCTATATTAAACGCACGAGCAGCAAACATCCCAGCGACATGAGCAAGGACGCCCGGTTTATTTTCCACTAACGCACTGATTATATGTTTCATCGCAAACTCACTTTCTTCGTTATCCTAATCCAAACGGGTTTTTACGCCATACTTTCCATAATGTCAAGGCCGTCCATCTCGTGCAGGCTCTTTCCAGCCGGAACCATAGGCCAGACATTTTCCTCACGAGCGACCTTGAAATCGACCACGCAGGGTCGTTTCTGTGAAAGCATCTGCTTTATCGCCTTATCGACATCCTGCGGTTTATCGACCGAAATGCCGACAGCTCCCATCGCCTCAGCCACGGCTGCGAACTCAGGATTTTTCAGGCAGCTCTGACTGTAGCGTTTATTATAGAAAAGCTCCTGCCACTGGCGAACCATTCCCATATACCCATTATTGAGGATAACAACTTTTATCGGCAATTCGTACTGCACGGCTGTACTGAGCTCTGTCATAGTCATATTGAAGCTGCTGTCGCCGTCAATATCGACAACAACCGCTTCAGGCTGACCGACCTGTGCTCCGATTGCCGCCGGCAAGCCGTAGCCCATTGTCCCTAAGCCGCCTGAGCTGATAAAATGCCGGGGCTTGTGAAATTTATAGAACTGTGCCGCCCACATCTGGTTCTGACCGACGCCTGTGGTAACGATGGCGTTTCCACCGGTAGCTTCCCAAAGCCGCTCGATAACATATTGCGGCTTGATGACCTTATCGCCGGGATCGTAACGAAGCGGAAACTGCTTTTTCCAGTTCGCGATTTTCTCGAACCACTCTTTACGCTCACGATACTCCAGTAACTCAGTTATTCGAGGCAAAATATCCTTTGCGTCACCGACGACCGGAATATCGACATTGACATTTTTCGATATGCTCGAGGGGTCGATATCTATGTGAAGTATCTTTGCCTGCGGGGCGAAAGCTTTTACCTTGCCGGTAACCCTGTCATCAAACCGGGAACCTATGGCCACCAGCAGATCGCACTCCTGTATGGCGTAATTAGCATAGGCCGAGCCGTGCATTCCGAGCATATCCAGCGATTCAGGTCGAGTCTGGTCAAACGCGCCAAGACCCATCAGCGTCATAGAAACAGGCAGATGCGCCTTTTCCACTAATGCTCGTAGCTCCTGGGCCGCATCGGCTGCAATAACTCCGCCGCCGACATAAAGCACAGGCCTATCTGATTTATTTATCGCCTTTGCAGCATTTGTTATCTGTCGGGCGTGGCCGCGATGTTTGAGTCTATAGCCGGGCAGGTCGATTTCCTGCGAAACCTTTGACATATCGCACTGGCTGACCTCGACATCGACCGGCAAATCTATCAGAACAGGCCCGGGCCTGCCCGTCGTGGCGATATGAAAGGCCTCGCGAATCGTTCTGGCAAGGTCTTTAACATCCTTAACGATGCAGTTATGCTTGGTAATCGGTCTGGTAATGCCGGTGGTGTCGGCCTCCTGAAAGGCGTCGTTACCGATTAAATCCGTGCGAACCTGGCCGGTGAAAGCCACCAGCGGAACAGAATCCATCATCGCCGTGGCCAGGCCGGTAATAAGGTTACACGCTCCCGGGCCGCTGGTTGCTATAACAACGCCGGGCTTGCCGGTAACACGCGCGTAAGCGTCGGCCATGTGGCAGCCGCCCTGTTCGTGCCGCGGAATGATAAAGTTAAACGGCGCATCGTAAAGCCTGTCAAAAAGCGGCAAAACCACGCCGCCGAGATAGCCGAACATCGTATCAACGCCAAGATCAACCAGCGTATCTACTACGATTTGCGCACCGGTTTTAATGTTGGACTCTTTGCCAGGTGACTTTGCGGTGGGGGTACTTTTTCCGCCCATAGAATTACTCCTTTCCTTTAAACCTTTCTTTCAGTCATCCCAGGACTACGGCACTGTGGACCAACTCCGCCCGGCCAATTCCAGCTATCCTGAAGCCAAACCAGCCGAACAAAGGTCAAAGCCCTTGCCGTAACCCCGTAACCACCCGAGCCACGGGTGTCAGGGATCGTGCCCGACCCTTTGTCGAACACACCGAAATTCTACAAACCAAACGCAATAATGTCAACTTTTTTCAAGATTTTAACCGAAACTGGCCGTTTTTAGCAGATTTTTCAGTAAACATCGCTGTTGTTCTGCCGTAAAATTCATTGTTGAACGCTAAAGATATCTTGATATAATGCGAAAAAATTCAAATTCAGGAGAATATTATGTGTGATAAATGCGGCTGTGGCGAAAATCAGCAGGAAAAAACAATCACTGAGCAGGTACAGGAAACTATCGAGGCAATGCGAAGTTCGCTCCAGAGCCACGGCGGGGATATTGAGCTTGTGGGTATGGATGAGGACAACACTGTCCGCGTGCGTCTGCAGGGAGCCTGCGTTGGCTGCCCCGGAGCGCAGATGACCTTAAAACAGGGCGTCGAAAGAGTGCTCAAAGAACGCGTGCCCGAAGTTAAAGAAGTAGTCGCCGTTCAATAACCAGTTTAATACAACAAACTAATCCGAGAAAAGCCAGGCCGGCACAAAACCGGGCTGGTTTTTGTTTTTAGTCGGACATTGATTATCGGGCCAGATGTGCGGCTATTCTGGCTGTGTCGGGTTTTTCTATAATACCGTGTTCTGTAATAACGGCGGTGATGTTTTCGGCGGGCGTAACATCGAATGCGGGATTATAGGCACTGACATTTTCCGGGGCTGTCTGCCTGCCGTTGAAGTATCGCAGTTCATCGCCGTCGCGCTGCTCTATCGGAATTTCATCACCGCTTTTTATACTCAAATCGAAAGTACTCGAAGGCGCCGCGATGTAAAATGCCGCTCCGTGCCGCCGTGCCAGCACACTCAGCGAATATGTCCCTATCTTGTTAGCGGCATCTCCGTTGGCTGCTATTCGGTCGGCGCCGGTGATAACGATATCGACCTTGCCCTGTTTCATCAGCCAGCCGGCCATATTGTCACAGAGTATCGTAACATCAATCCCTGCCTGCTGAAGCTCCCACGCCGTCAGCCGCGCGCCCTGAAGCAACGGCCGAGTCTCATCGGCGAAAACCCGAAAACGCTTGCCCTGTTTATGCGCTTCGAACATTACCGAAAGAGCCGTACCCTGACCGGCAGTGGCAAGAGCACCGGCGTTGCAGTGGGTAAGCACCCCCATTCCATCAAGGATAAATTCCCTGCCGTTTCGGCCAATCGCAAGGCACATCCGCTCGTCCTCCGTGCATATTTGAGAGGCCTCGGCAAAGACAACCTGCTTTAACTGCTCAATCGCAGCCTGCGGATTGTCTGCCGTGAATCGCTGTGCCTTTGCCGCCACTCTGTCCACCGCCCAGGCAAGGTTTACTGCCGTAGGTCGCGATGATTTTAGATATTGCCCTGCCCGGCAAAGAGCTTCTACGCCCTGTCCTGGCGAATCAGCTTTGTCGAGGTTTTGCATCGCAAGGGCCATACCAAAGCCGGCGGCTACACCTATGGCCGGCGCGCCTCTGACAGCAAGCCGCCGGATCGCCTGATAAAGACTCTCAACATCTTCACACCGAAGCCGCTCAAACTTCCCCGGCAGTAAACACTGATCCACAAGCTCCAGATGTCCGTCGGCATCACCCTGCCATCGCAACGCTTTAACTATCATATCAGCTCCACAATTTGTTCTGTGATCAGCCTGCGGCTTTTTTCTTTACCTTCTTGACCTTGCCGTCTTTTTGCAGCATCGCCTTGAGATACCTGCCGGTGTAGCTTTGGCCGTTTTTTACAACATCCTGCGGGCTTCCGGCGGCCACTACCGTTCCGCCGCCCTGACCGCCTTCGGGGCCAAGGTCGATTATATAATCGGCCATCTTTATAACATCGAGATTATGCTCGATTACAACGACCGTGTTGCCCATATCCACCAGCCGGGACAGAACATTGAGCAAATTATGAATATCGCCAAAATGCAGCCCCGTGGTCGGCTCGTCAAGAATATACATAGTATGACCGGTCGCCGCCTTGCCAAGTTCCGAGGATAGCTTGACACGCTGGGCCTCGCCGCCGCTGAGCGTTGTCGAGGGCTGGCCAAGCTGCATATAACCAAGCCCGACATCAACCAGAGTATTTAGAAACCGCACTATCGTTGGAAAATTCGAGAAGAACTTCACCGCCTCATCAATCCGCATATCCAGCACATCGGCGATATTTTTACCTTTATATGTCACCTCAAGCGTTTCAGGGTTATACCTGCTGCCTTTGCACTTTTCACAGGTGACATAAACATCCGGCAGAAAGTGCATCTCGATCTTCTTTGTCCCCTGCCCCTTGCAGTATTCGCACCTGCCGCCTTTGACATTGAAGCTGAACCGTCCGGCCTTATAACCGCGAATCTTTGCCTCGCGAGTCATTGAAAACAGCTTGCGAATCAAATCGAAAACCCCGGTATATGTGGCCGGGTTGCTCCGAGGCGTCTTACCGATAGGCGACTGGTCAATCTCGATAACCTTGTCAATCGCAGATGTCCCCAGCACCTTTTTATGTTCGCCCGGTCTATCCTTGCTGTTGTAGAGCCTGCGCTTAAGAGCCCGCAGAAGTATCTGATTAACCAGTGTGCTTTTACCGGAGCCGGATACGCCGGTAACGCAGGTAAAAACTCCAGCCGGAAACTTGACATTTATGTTCTTAAGATTATTCTCTGCCGCCCCTTTTACTTCAATGCACTTACGCATGCTGTATTTGCGGCGTTTTTCCGGCAGTTCAATTTTACGCCTGCCGGAAAGATACTGACCGGTCAGTGACTCTTGGCAGTTCATAACATCTGCGACTGTACCCTGTGTGACCAGCTCACCGCCGTGGGCGCCTGCTGCCGGGCCGATGTCAATCACATGGTCGGCGCTTGCGATGACATCCTCGTCATGCTCGACGACGATTATACTGTTGCCTATATCACGCAGCCGCTGCAATATCCCCAGAAGTCTGTCATTATCCCGTTTATGCAGACCTATCGTCGGCTCATCCAGCACATAGCAAACCCCGACCAGCCCGCTGCCGACCTGCGTGGCAAGGCGAATCCGCTGGGCCTCACCGCCTGCCAGTGTGCTGGCCTTTCTATCAAGCGTCAGGTATCCAAGCCCGACATCTGCCATAAACTTCAGACGCGATTTAATTTCTTTTAGCACTTCTTCGGCTATATATTGTTGTTCTGTGCTGAGCTTGACCTGACCAAAAAACTCCTGTGCCGACTCGATATCCATAGAGCTGAGCTGATGTATGTTTTTGCCGCCTACCGTTACCGCTATCGCCTCGGGTCGAAGCCTCGCACCGCCGCAGCTTCGGCAGGGCTGTTCCGAAAGATAATTGTGCAGCCGGGCCTTTACATACTCACTGGTCGTATTCTTCCAGCGATACTCCAGATTCGGTATGACACCCTCGAACGAAAAGCCGTACTTCTTTGCGTCGGCTCCTGAAGTGCCAAACATCAGAAGCCGCCGAATATCTTCGGGTATCCGCTCGAAAGGCGTTGCTTTGCTGATTCCGGTCTGGCGGCAGAACTTCTTAATGAGCCGATTATAATAAATGTTCATTCGCTTGCCGCCTTTGCGCCAGGCCTCTACCGCTCCGTTTGCCAGCGAGACCTTTTTATCCGGCACAATCAGATCCGGGTCGAACTCCAGAATCGTTCCCAGCCCATCGCAGCTTTTACACGCGCCATAGGGACTGTTAAAGCTGAACAGCCGCGGCGATAGCTCCTCCAGAGAAGCTTCGGGATGTTCGGCGCATGCGAAACGCTCACTGTATATCCTGCTTTCCCAGCCGCCGCTGCCGCCGTTTTGTTTGCTCTGCTGGGGTTTTTGTATTAGTATCAGAACGATACCCTCGCCCAGTTTCAAAGCCGTCTCCACCGAATCGGCCAGGCGGATCCGAACCGTCTCTTTTATTATTAGCCTGTCAACGACAGCCTCGATATCATGCTTTTTGTTTTTATTGAGCTTCGGCGGCGATTTGACATCATGAATCTGGCCATCGACACGCACGCGCACAAATCCCTCACGCTGAACCGAGGTAAAAATTTCTTT
>PWDX01000173.1 GCA_003553245.1 Phycisphaerae bacterium | reverse complement strand
TTCGCACCCGCCCAATCTGCAACTGCGGGAATAAAGCGATGCATCTCACCATAAAGCTGAACCTCGTCTATGATTTCACGACGGTATGCTTTGAGAGTGCAGCCGTAATCGTTCAGCCGGACACCGGTAACCCTGCCTATCACGAAATTCGCGACTTTAGACGGTATCTTTCTGCTTAAAGTCCTGTCTTTGCGGTCTTTACGCCAGCCGCTTACGATGTCGTATCCTTCGTTGAGCTTTTCTATCAGCCGCGGTATGTCGGAAGGGTCATTCTGACCGTCGGCATCACAGGGGATGATTATGCGACCCCGGCAGTGGTCAAAACCGGCGCTCATCGCGGCCGTCTGGCCGAAATTGCGGCGAAGCTGAACAACTCGCACACGCGGATCGCTTTCCTGAATGCCTTTAAGAACCGCAAAGCTGCCGTCGCTGCTGCCGTCATCAATAAATATCACTTCAAAAGAAAACTTACCCTCCAGCGCCGCCGCAATCTCCTTATATATCTGCCGCAGACAATCGCGCTCGTTATATACCGGTACAACTACCGAGATATCCGATTTTTCTTTCATTAGAAGCTCCATCTCGTAATTTCAGCAGGCAATGGACCGTAAATCCTGCCGGAGCAATAGATTGTAGCGTATAACAGCCGTTATATCAATTGGCGGGCGAATTTTCAGCGAATCGGGAAATTTTCACAAAGGCGTTCGACTTTTTGCCGCGTCCTTTCGGCGAAACTGCCGTCTATGCGGTATTGGTTTTGTCCTACAGGCTCGACCTTGCGCAAAACAGTATCAACCAATTCGGCGGCGATGTCCATTTCATCCGGGCCCATACCGTTTCTGGTTACAACCGGAGTGCCAAGCCGCATTCCGCTGGTGACTTGGGCGTTTAATTCGTCATAAGGCAGTTGAATCATATTTACGCTTATGCCGCAATCCTCCAGGCAGCCCTGGGCGACAACGCCGGTCATACCGTCCAGGGAATTGGCGATATTTACCATCACCATGTGATTATCCGTTCCGCCGGTAACTACATCATAACCCAGCGAAAGCATATTCGAGGCCAGCTGTTGGGCGTTTTCGATAATCCTGAACTGGCGGTCCTTGAACTCGGCTGTTTGTGTTTCTTTGAAGAAAACGGCCTTTGCGGCGATATTGTTGAAATACGGCGTGCCCTGAACGCCCGGAAAGGTGGTCTTTTCGATCCGCTGCCAGAGCGGCATTTTGACGCCGTTTACCGTTATCGGTAAATCTTTGTCTTTTCCCATCAAAATCAGGCCGCCGCGGGGTCCGCCGGGTTTATAAGTGCTTGTTGTGGTAAAATGGGCAAACTGTACAGGAGATGGATGGGCTCCGGCCATTACCAAACCGGCAATATGGGAAATATCTGCCATTAAGTAGGCCCCGACCTCATCGGCAATGCGGCGAAACTGCTCAAAATCAATGGTTCGGGCGTATGCCGTGGCTCCGCAAATGATCAATTTTGGGTTAAATTCGCGCGCTTTTTGGTAAATTTCGGTATAATCCAGCAAATTTTCGCAACGATCGAGAGTGTATTGGCGGCTCTGAAAGAACTTGCCGGCAAAAGAAACATCCGCACCGTGAGACGGATGGCCTCCCTGATCTGTGCCGAGACAAAGAATGCGATCGTCTTTTTCCAAAAGTGCGGTCAGGACTATCTGGTTGGCCTGCGTGCCGGAGTGCGGCTGAACATTGGCATAGGAAGCCCCGAAAGCTTCACACGCGCGGCGTGCCGCCAGCTTTTCAATAGAATCTACCACCTCACAGCCGCCGTGATAACGCATTCCCGGAAAACCCTCAGCGGTTTTGTTCTGCACTATCGAACCCAGCGCCGCAAGCACCTGCCGAGAACATATATTCTCGGCGGCTATTAACTGAAGCGTTTTTCGCTGGCGGTCATATTCCTTTTCTATGAGCTGCCAGAGCTGTCTGTCGGTCTTTTCCAGCAGCTTATACAAACCTGTGTGATATTCGCCGGCATCGAAAATTTCTGAAAGCATCGGCATCTCTTGAATTTCTCGGCCTGTGTTGTGCATCCTTGCATCTGGCCAAGTTGTATTAGCTTAGCCAGCCTCGTATAAGGTTTAATATATCGTTATATGTTACATATAAAATCAAGGGCAGGATAATCGCCCAGCCCATATACAGTATTATCGTCTGAACCCGTGCACTTAGTGCAGAACCTTTTATTTTTTCCACGATAAGAAGCACAAAAAGTCCGCCGTCCAGCGGAGCCATCGGCAGAAAGTTAAATACAGCTATCGCCGCGCTTATCAGTCCCATAAAATATACAAAGTCGATAAACGGCCTTTGAGCAACGACACTGTAGCTCATCCCGACGATTCCTACAGGTCCGCTGAGAGCCCCTGCCCCTATCTGTCCTGATACCAGAGCAGCCAGACTGGCGTAAGTTGTCAGTATTATTCTTTGTGTCTGACGCAGACCCATAGCGATTGCGTTTACAGGTCCGTCGCCGCGGTAAAGCTCCCTCATTTCGGCAAATGGAATTATCTGCGTAATTCTGGATTTGGCGGTTATCGCCTCAGGCGAGTCCGACGGTGTAAAAGTGATCTCTTCAACAGTGTCATCGACACTGTACTGGAGCGTTACCTCAGTCCCTGCCGAGGCCTGGAGAATATCTATTATATCATACCAATTATCAACAGCCCTGCCGTTGACAGCGGTTATTATCGCTCCGGCGGGGATATCGAGCTTTTCCGGCCCGTTGGATTGAGAAACTGTCCCGGCCAATTTCGGCGTGCGGTTGTGGTAAATCGGCATAAATCCTATAACCACTCTTTCACCCTGCTTGCGGGGTTTTACAACCTCTGTTACCTGCTCATAACCATCGCCGTTTGGCCTTAAAAGCTCTATCTCCAGCGGCCTATCCACATACTCACGGATAACACCCTGAAGCTCGATATAAGTAGGGTAAGCCACCTCGCCGATGCCTATAATAACATCACCTTTTGAAAGCGGGTTATCACGCCTGCCGGGAAAATCGCCGACTTCGAGCAAAGGAACCATCGAATGTATGTGGGCGGGCTTGCCCTGCCGTTCAACCTTTTGTAAGTCAAAAGCCAGTATCAGATCCAGGTCAACCTGTTCATTCTGCCCTTGTCTGTCAACAAGAACGGATACTTCGCTTTTGTATGTCCGGGCGACTATGTCCTCGAATTCCCAGAGGTGATCAACATCCGTCCCATCGACCGAGCGAATTGTATCACCCGGCAGCAGACCGGTTCGTTCTCTAAGGGTTTCAACCTCATCCTGGGCGATGTTGGCTATTTTGAGCGTAAAGGCCGGCTCAATCCCGAAGCTCTTTAATGGGTCTCCGGGGGTAATATATTCAGGAGCCAGCCTGAATTGCTCTGTTGTTCCGTCAGGCCGTTGTATCGTCAACGGCATCGGCTGGTCTTCTGATCCAAGCGCCGAGGCCAGCATTACCGTTCCGAAATCAAGACTTTTGCTTTTTCCGTCAATTTCGATAATGCGGTCGCCTGGTTGAATACCGGCCTGGTGTGCCGGCGAACTGTGTATGACATCGCCCACTATCGGCGGAGGCAACTCAACGCCGGCAAGAAAAACAACCATAAAAATAAGAACAGCACTGATAGCGTTAAAAAGCACACCCGCGGCGATAACAGCCGCTCTGTTACGGACGGGTTTGTTGGCGAATGACCGCGGGTCGTCAGACTTTTCGGCCTGGCCCATATCCTCCTGGCCAAGCATCTTAACAAAGCCGCCAAAGGGAATCATACCAATGCAATACTCTGTTTCGCCGGGCTTTTTGCTCTTTCCCAGCGTAAAATCAAGAACCGCTTCTTCGGTAAACTCTTCTTTATCGCTTTGGGCTTCGCTTTTGTTTTCGTTGTTGTCTTCGGAGTTTGTGTCCTGTTTTTCGACCTTTACGGTTTTTGGCAGCAGGCGGAATCGATACCCCTTGTCCGTCCGTTTGATACCCAGCAGCGCCGGCGGAAACCCGATAGAAAATGTCTCGACATTTATATCCGACAGCTTGGCAAGGAGAAAATGACCAAATTCGTGGATCATTATAACCGCACCGAAGCCCAGCAGAACAATGACGATATTGCCGACCACTGCCAGATTGCTTACAACCAGATATATAATTGCCGCAGCCATTGCCACCAGCATCACAGCTCTGAAGTATTTTAAATAATTGTCGGCGGATTTCACCGCGTCCTGGCGTTTATCCATTTAGTAACCTCTTTTCTTGACCATTGATCAATTTCAATCAGCTCTTCAAGGCCGAGCCTGCTGTTTGCCTGATGAACCTCCAGACAATGCTCGATTGCCCCTACAATACTTACAAACTTAATTTTTCCTTCGAGAAACTCCTGCACAGCTTGCTCGTTGGCCGCGTTGAAGACCACTGGCGCCGAGCCGCCCTGCCGAGCCGCCTGGTAGCCCAGCGCAAGAGCTCGGAACTTTTTCATATCTGCCTGCTCAAAAGTCAGGCTCGATATTTGCTGTAAATCCAACCTCTGTCCGATGCCTTCTACGCGGTCAGGCCAGGTAAGTGCGTATTGGATAGGCACTTTCATATCCGGCGCGCCAAGCTGCGCTATTACCGCTCCATCGACATATTCCACAAATGAGTGAACTATCGATTCGGGGTGAATTATGATATCGATCTTATCTACCGGAATATCGAACAACCATTTTGCTTCGATTACTTCCAGTGCTTTGTTCATCATAGTCGCCGAATCTATGGTAATTTTCGGCCCCATCTGCCAGGTCGGATGGTCAAGAGCCTGCTCGACGGTTACATTCTCTATTTCCTCCATCGTGAAGTTTCTAAAAGGCCCGCCCGAGGCTGTCAGAACGATTTTTTTTACTTCTTCTGCCTTGCCGCACCGCATCGACTGAAATACCGCCGAATGTTCGCTGTCTATAGGCAGGATTTGTCCGCCGGTTTCTTTCAGTGTCTCGGTCAACAGTTGGCCTGCTATCACCAGCGGTTCTTTGTTGGCGACCGCCAGATTCTTTCCCTTTTCAGCCGCGGCTATAGTCGCCGGAAGCCCCGCCGCTCCAACCACCGCCGTCAGCACAGTATCTACCTGGTCAAGTTCGGCGATAGTTATCAGCGAGTCCGGGCCATTGAGTATTTCAATGTCAAGATCGCAGGTTAGCTGCTTTAGGTGTTTATATTTGGAAGGGTCAGTTACCGCAATATATTCCGGGCGATATTTACGCGCCTGCTCTGCCAGCAGATCAATGCTGGAATTGGCGCTTAGAGCGGCAACAACATACTGCCCGCCAAGAGAATCTATTACCTCCAGCGCATTTTTGCCGATAGAACCGGTAGAACCCAGAATCGTAATTCGTTTAGTCATAAATACTTGCAATCGCCAGCAGAGGCACAGGCCCCGAAGATATTATGCTGCACAGGCCCAAAGACCTGTTCCTGTTCAGGATAAAAAGATAAATGGTAACCCCCTCGGGTGTATTGTGTCAAGGTTGCGCTCTTATAGTTGGCCAATTATAGCATAGAATAAAGCAAAATTCATTTGCAAAACAGCGCGGATATGGATATGATTTACCGTATGAACACAACCTCAACAATTCATTCGTTCATCACAGGCATCCTCGGCCTGGGTTTGCTGCTGCGCCGCCAGGCGCGCATACTGTAAATTTCACCACTAAAATTGTTGTTTCCCTGATTAGTTTTTTTTCTTATACTCCAGTTTTCTATCCATGCTGGGCGTATTTTACGGAGAAGCATTATGAGCAAAGACAAAGTAGTAATTTTCGATACGACATTACGAGACGGCGAGCAGTCGCCCGGCGCCGCTCTTTCTATTAACGAAAAGATAGAAATCGCCCATCAATTAGCCAAACTCGGCGTTGATGTAATCGAGGCCGGTTTCCCCGTCTCGTCAAAAGAGCAGTTCGAGGCCACTCGTCGTGTTTGCAACGAGGTCGAAGGCCCTGCCGTTGCGGGACTTGCCCGCGCCAGCAAAAAGGACATCGAGGCGGCTGCACAGGCGCTGGAGTCGGCGAAAAAGCGGCGGATTCACACTTTCATCGCTACATCGCCGGTGCATATGAAGCATAAACTTCGCAAAGAGCCTGCCCAGGTTTTGAAAATGGCCGTTGAGGCGGTCGAGCACGCAAGGCAGTTTACCGACGATGTTGAATTTTCCTGTGAGGACGCCTGCCGAAGCGAAATCCCGTTTTTGATAGAGATATTAAGCGCGGTCATAGCCGCCGGCGCAACCACGCTGAACATACCCGACACTGTAGGTTATTCGATACCGGAAGAATATGGCCGGCTTATAGCCCAATTACGGGAAAATGTTACCGGCGCCGATGATGTGATTTTCAGCACCCATTGCCATAACGACCTCGGCCTGGCCGTTGCCAATTCGCTTGCAGGCGTTAGCAACGGAGCCCGGCAGATCGAAGTTTCGGTAAACGGTATCGGAGAACGAGCCGGCAACGCTGCGCTTGAAGAAATAGTGATGGCGCTGCAAACCCGTGCGGACTTTTTTGATATCGGAAAATCGCCGGTAAACATAAAAACACAACAAATATATAAGACAAGCCAGCTTGTATCACGCCTTACGGGTTTTGTGATCCAGCCCAACAAGGCGATCGTCGGGGCCAACGCGTTTGCCCACGAGTCGGGTATCCATGTTGACGGCATACTCAAAGAGCGCTCGACTTATGAAATAATGACGCCGGAGACAATCGGACTTGGCGGTTCGAGAATGGTGCTCGGCAGGCATACGGGAATGGCCGGTTTTGAGGACAGATGCAAACAGCTTGGATATATGCTCACCAAAGAAGAGCTCAAAGAAGCATACGAGCGGTTCAGTGAAGTAGCCGATAAGAAAAAGGAAGTCTTTGACGAGGACCTGGCAGCGATTATTAATGATGAGGTTCACAGGGTCGAGCAGGTCTATCAGTTGGACTATCTGCATGTCAGCAGCGGCACGGGCACTTTGCCGACCGCAAGCGTTCGCATAAAAACCCAGAGCGGCATGCGTCTTGCCGCGGCCTGGGGTGACGGGCCTGTCGATGCTGCCTATGAAGCTATTCGCAAGGCCACGGATCTTGCTCCTAATCTGGAGGGCTATTCTATTCGGGCTGTTACCGGCGGCAAAGAGGCGCTGGGCGAAACAACGGTCAAGATAAGCCACGACAACCAGATGTATATCGGCAGAGGCGTTTCGACTGATATTATCGAGGCCTCGGCGCGGGCTTATATCGACGCTATTAACCGTCTTGTGGCAGGCCAGGGCAGGGACAAATCTGAAATGAAAGCGGAACTTTAGCGGTATATAACGAAAAGGTATAACAATGGCAATGACGATTACGGAAAAGATACTGACCAGGGCCGCCGGGCGCGCTGCTGTCGAGCCGGGCGATCTGGTGAACGCGAATATTGATGTGGTGATGTGTCATGAAGTTACGACTCCGCCGGCGATTCGTATGCTGGCTGAGCACGGCATAGAGGGCGTGTGCGATCCTGACAGGATCGTGATTACGCCGGATCATTTTCAGCCTGCCAAAGATATCAAAAGCGCCGAGCTGCATAAACGGCTGGACGACTGGGCTAAAAAGCACGGCATTAAAAATTATTATCGCGTCGGCAGGGCCGGCGTCTGTCACGCACTTTTGCCGGAGCAGGGACATATCCGCCCCGGCGAGGTAATTGTCGGCGGCGATTCGCACACCTGCACATACGGAGCTTTCGGTGCGTTCTCAACGGGCATCGGCTCGACGGATCTGGCCGCGGCCATAGCGACCGGTGAGCTTTGGTTCAAAGTCCCGCCGAGTATCAAATTTGTCCTCAACGGCAAACTGGGCAAAGGCGTTTACAGCAAGGATGTGATACTGATGATTCTCGCTCGCATCGGCACCGACGGGGCGCTTTATAAGGCGATGGAGTTTGTCGGCGACGCCGTGACGGATATGTCGATGGAAGCGAGGATGACGATTACGAATATGGCAATCGAAGCCGGCGGCAAAAGCGGCATTATGAATGTCGATGATGTCACGAGACAATATCTGGCCGGGCGTCTCAAAGATAACCGCGACTATACGGTTTTTGAATCAGACGCCGATGCCGTTTATGAATCTGTTGAGGAGTTTGACTGCGATAAGCTCGAGCCGATGGTCGCACTGCCGCATTTGCCGAGCAACGGCGCGGCGATAAGCGAATGTGCCGGAAAGGCGATGGACCAGGCCTATATCGGAAGCTGCACCAACGGCAGAATCGAGGATTTACGAGTGGCCGCCGAGATACTCAAAGGCCGACAGGTCGCGATTCGCACGATTGTAGTGCCTGCAACTCCTGATATCTGGCACCAGGCCGATAAGGAAGGTCTTTTCGATGTATTTTACGAGGCCGGCTGCGTTGTCTCGGCGCCGACCTGCGGAGCGTGCCTTGGCGGATTTATGGGAATACTGGCCGGCGGCGAACGCTGCGTAAGCACTACAAACCGCAACTTCGTCGGCAGAATGGGCAGCCCAAAAAGCGAAGTATATCTGGCAAGCCCGGCCACCGCAGCCGCAAGCGCAGTAGAAGGAAAACTGACAGACCCGAGAAGGTATATGTCGTAAAAGAAAAAATATAAATGCAAAATGCAAAATGACAAAGCAAAATTGAAAACCGATTTTAAGAAGCGATTATATTCTTTCACGCTGCTTCTGGTTGAGTTCATCGATACACTGCCAAAGGATAATGTTTCATTTCGGATAGGCGATCAGTTACTGCGAAGCGGCACAAGCATAATTGCCAATTATGTCGAAGGTCAGGCGGCAAGCAGTAAAAAAGATTTCACGAAATTTTTTAATATCTCGCTTAAATCAACAAATGAATCAAAGTTGTGGTTAGCGCTGCTTCGAGACAGCGGCAGAGCGACACCGGATAGCGTAAAGTGGTTTTTGGACGAATTGAATGAAATTGGAAATATCTTCGGATCAAGTATTTTGACATTAAAAGGGAAAAAATAGAAGTTTTAGTTTCTAATATGTGTTTTTTATTTTTGATATTTAATCTTTTATCTTGGAGTTAAAGATGAGCAAAGCCCATGTTTACAAAAGAGATCACATAAATACCGATGAGATTATCCCGGCCAGGTATTTGAATACCGATGACGAGGCCGAACTTGCAAAACACTGTATGGAGGATATCGACGCCGAGTTTGTCAATAAGGTGGCCGAAGGGGATATTATCGTCGCCGGTGACGATTTCGGCTGCGGCTCTTCGCGCGAACACGCCGTCTGGGCGCTTCGCGGGGCCAGGGTGCAAACGGTAATAGCGAACAGTTTTGCCAGGATATTCTATCGCAATGCCATTGATAACGGCTTCTATCTTATAGAGTCTCCGCAGGCTGCCGAAAAGATAAACAACGGTGACGAGCTTGAGATAGATTATAAAACCGGCCGCATAAAGAACCTGACCGCCGGTATCGACATAGACTTTAAGCCCCTGCCGGAGTTCGCCCTGGAGATAATCCGAGCCGGCGGACTGCTTGAGCATATAAAAACTAAAAAACGCTGAGCAATATAATTCCCGAAAGCATCAATGCCGCGAAATTTCCTGTTTTCATACCCCCTCCCCCCTTCGGGGTACTCCCCCTTAACAGGGGGAGAGCTTAATATGAGCGCCTCGCAATGACCCGGAGCCAAACCGTATCAACCACTTTTAACTTTTCACTTAAAACAGCTCCCCTCCTTTTTAAGGAGGGGTGGCCGCAGGCCGGGGTGGTTGAATCATCCAAATATTGCCCTATCTATCACCTCGGACTTGACGCGGGGTCTATAAATACGGCAAGACTGTGGATGCGACCTTGCGACATAGCGGGTTTTCAGCTTTGTAGATGCCGAATCAAGTCCGGCATGACAATCCACTGCGTCCGGCATAACAGTTTTTGCAGTTGGGTTGGGTGAGTTACTTCTTTCCCTTCTTTTCGTTCTTATCATTCTTGTATGTGTCCGCCAGTGGTCCGTCAGCGGTCCGTTTGTTGTCCGCTTTGCTGTCCGAGGCGTTGTTGATTTCGGCTGCTAAGGGTATTCACTATGCCAAATTCGGCAGTTTTGTGTTGTCCGTTCTGCTGTCCGTTTTCGAGGTATTTTCAAACTCCGTCGCTGCGCGACGCTGTTTTAGTGGATTCCTCGGCTGCGCCTTCGGAACGACAGATCGTGCGATGTGGCAAGATTTCCTGTTTTTATACCCCCTCCCCCCTGCGGGGTACTCCCCCTTAA
>PWDX01000246.1 GCA_003553245.1 Phycisphaerae bacterium | reverse complement strand
CCATAACAACATAAACAATATTGGGTTTAGAAGGATTTTTATGATTGTCCGCCAGAAAATCGGATTGCGTGCATGATATTCCGGACACCGCGACAGTAGTAGCAGCAGCAGTCTTCAAAAATGACCGCCTTGTCAGGTTACTTGCAGCCTCTGTTTTTCCTCCATTTACTTTGCACATCAGCACAATCCCATTGCAAACAAATTACTCTTTCTCAACATTCAACAACTCTCTCGATGCAAATGTTCTTGAACAGGCCAGCAAAACAAATTATCGATACTGAATCTCAGCCTAAATAGGCGATATCGATGACTACGGATATTTACAAATCCTGATTAAACCAGTTCTCTTTCTTTGACCCCTTCGTAGTGGCTTGAACCAGTCTTTTCCAGCCATTCCAATAGGCAGGCACGAAGTTCTTCGGTTTTTTCGGCATAGTGATAGCTGTTGGGATTGTTGCCGATAAGGTTGTTCATTTCGTAAGGGTCGGTATTGAGATCATACAACACATTGAGAACCGTCGAAGTCTTAGAGTAGGGAATAATCATCTTCCAGCCGTCTTTGACTATCATGTAGTTCGGTTCGACATCGCCTCGCCAAAGCCATTCAGTGACAGTATACTTGCCGCGGGCTGTAGACTTACCCTCCATTAAGTCGCGAAGGCTTTGCCCGTCAGATTTATGTTTCTCAGCGTCCGTATAATCAAGAATGGTCGCAAAGAGATCTATCAGAGAAACAGGCTCCTCGACTACGGTATTGCTTTTGATTCGGCCGGGGAACCGGATAAGTAGTGGGATGTGAGATGATTCTTCATAGAAAACATTTTTTTCTCGCATGCCGTGAGCGCCCATCATTTCGCCGTGGTCACTGGTGAAAATTACCATAGTGTTATCGGTCAGGCCGTGTTTATCAAGCGTATCCATGATTTTGCCGACCCAGTCATCAATTTCTCTGACAAGGCCGTAATAATTCGAGATCATGTATTTGAGCTTTTCTTTGTCCCGATATTCCGGCAGATGCCCTCTGCCATTTGTGTCGACATAAGGACTGTTTGCCATGTCATCATGGATACTGGCCGGAATTTCGCTATCCATCTCTTCCGGCGGATACATGCTGTAATACGGCTCGGTAGGTGTTATTGGAGTATGCGGAAAATGAAGTGAACAGGTAATACTGAAAGGTCTGTCCTTGAGCCGTTCGATAGCTTCGATGGTCTGGCCGGCCTGGAACGCGGTAATGGAATGTTTGTTAGATATCAACAATTCACCATGCTGGTCAGGCTGAAGAACATGTATATCCTGTTCTTTAAGCTGTTCAGGAGTCATTCCGTGATACCGGTCAATCGGGTCAGTTCTGTATGGTCTTCTTGACATGTTTTCATAAAACTCACCTTCTCTAAGCTCGCGCCTGGATACATGCTGATTCAGATGTTCTCGGTACATGTGTGCCTGACCGCCGGGGCCGAATATCGGATTGCCGTGTCGGTCGGCTTGGACAGGATTTTGATAGCAGTCAGCAGCGGCAGTTAAGGTGTGCCATTTACCATAATATTCACAAACATATCCTTCATCAGTCAGGACATCGTCGAAGGTCGGCTGAGTCATCAGTCCTTCTTCTTCAGGTTCATAAGCCAGGTAATTAGTTCTCATGCCGGTGTTTTCTACGGTGTGACCGGTAAGTATAACCGACCTTGCAGGACAGCAAACAGCACAGGGAGTATAGGCATTCTTAAAGAAGGCGCCTTGTCTTGCCAGCCAATCGAGGTTCGGGGTTTCCAGGACATTATTACCTGCTATGCTAAGAGCATCCCACCGCTGCTGGTCGGTCATAATAAACAATAGATTGGGCTTTTTAGATTTTGGAGCAGCATCAGCCACAAGAGATTTGGACGCCATTATACCGCCAACGCCAAGACCTACCATTTTAACAAAACTTCGCCTTGTAAGATTCATAATTCACCGTGTTCCTTTCTTAATGACAGCCTGTGTCTGTAGTTATTTTACGAAAAACTGTGTTTTTTGTTTGCATTATAGCACATTAACAGATTTGCCCGCCGGATTTATTTGCTGCACACCTGTGATTTATCTCTAAATACTTCTTCTTTCAAAATATCTAAGTACAGGTACCCATAGTCAACATATTTCTGGCCGCCGGTATAGAAAGTACCGCTTTCAGATTCATCAGTTTTACTTGGTGCAGCTGTCCCTGCTGTGGCTTCAATCTGGGTATCCTCCCACCATTCATTAAAACTGGTGACCATGATGATATTATCAGCAGCGGAATCGATAGTCGGCAAAGCGGCCTGTCGGATCATTTCACGGAAAATATCGCCTTCCTCTGAGTCCTCAACATCGGTAAAATACCGAGCTCTGCCGGGATGTCCTTCCCGAACAGCTCTGTCATTATAACCGGGCGCAACAGCGGGAATAAATGCCGTTCCTACTGAATTAGCGGCCTCTTTGGCTTGCCGATAATTCCTTGCTAATGCTTCAATAGCCTCGTGCGTGCCGCCAAGCGGCCTAAGGGATTGGCCGTAAACATCGTAGGCGGTGACGGCGTCAAAATTCTTGGCCCATTCTGCATTGTAAGAACCCTCAGAATCTGCGAAAAATACATCATCACCTACGAGATATATTTCAGGGAATTTTTCCCGCATCTGACTGAGTGCTTCATGTCCCTTATCACGGAAGTATTCCCTAGACAAATAAATAAATAAAACAGGCCTGTCGTCGATTCTTAGATAGCGAGGGTCATCAAAGTAATTCTCTTTCAGGTATTCCAGATCCCTGATCCAGTTGTCATAGCTCGGATTTTCAAAACTCCCGAATCGTCCGGTACTTTCGTAAAGCATTGCGTATTTCAATTTCGAAGAGTCAGGATGAGCCAATACACTCCTTTTAAACACTTGGTCAGTTAAACTGCCCGGGCCCCACCAGCTGACACCCCAGAATGAAATCCCGGCTCGAAGACTTTGGTCAATATGCTCGGCAATGACCTCTGGATTTTGCGAATCATATATACCAACTTTGGGCTCTTGCCGTTCTGTTAAAAGTAATCTCATAGATTGTCGCCATTGATACTCTGAACCCCTGCACCAGGGGTAGTAATATGCACCGACTAGAGGCGTATCAGATTTCATAGAGTCCTCTTCAGTTTGCTGTATCATATCATTCGTGTCATTAGCAAAAACCAGGTTACAGGTTAACAATAATGTTATCATCAGAAAAAAAACGAACCTTATTTTCATAGCATTTGCCCTTCTTTTGTTTCTTGTTAAACCAGCATCAAACTCCATAAAAAACTCCATAAAAAACAATATTAAACACTTAAATAAATGTGACATCCTTTATGTTAGTATCCTCGGTTTTGGCACGCTCTACTATTTCATTCTTGCCTATAGCCGGAACTTTTTGTTTGAACTCATCATAGTATGCACGCAGTTGCTTTTCGATTTCAGAGTATTCTGCAACGCCGGCCAGATTATTTATTTCATTGGGGTCTTCGTTACGATCAAATAGCATATCGCCAAAAGACCTGAAATCCCATTGCCTAGCATACTCAGTCGGATCAAGCCATATCCCAAGTTTATGATTCTCAGTAATGACAGCCGCCTGCGACCAGTTTTCCGAGACAATATACTTGCGTTTTTCTGATTTGCCTCCAGTGAGCGTTGTAGTCAATGATTTCGCGTCTATACCATACTTAGTATGAGGCAATTCAGTGCCGGCCAGCTCCAGCAATGTTGGATGAAGATCGAACAGCTCGACAAGCTCGTCAACAACCTGACCCTTTTCAAGAGTATCAGGCCATGAAATAATAAGAGGAACTTTTAGGGTATCCTCATAAACATTGTGTCCGATCGCACATTTTTCGACCATGCCATGCCTGCCAACAAATTCGCCATGATCGGATGTGTACACAACTATGGTGTTTTCGAGCAGCCCCTCTTCATCCAGGGCCTGCATAATCCTGCCGATATGATGATCAATCTCGGTAACAAGTGCATAGTAAGAGGCAATGTAAAAACGAAACAGTTGCTCATCTTCGGCCGCTTTATCCAGACGCCATACTTTATTTTTGCCTTCGTGCCATTCTCTCAAGGCTGGCGGCAGTGTATCGGGAGACTTGTTAAGTGTAACAGGTTTTTTTATCGCATCGCCATTTGCTGTGCCCTGTCCCCATTTGGAATATTCGTACATATCCAAGAAGCGTTTTTGTGCGTTATAAGGCTGATGAGGCCGATAAAAGGAAGCCCAGCAGAAGAAAGGTTTATCCCTGTTTTTCTGTTCACGGATCAGCTTAATAGTTTCTTTCGCGGTGAAGGCCTCCATCGTCATGTCTTCGGGCAGTTTCGATATCCTGGTCGCAAGGTCGGCTGGCGGCAAATGCTCCGTCGGAGGCCTGCCACCGAACTCAGCGCTCCAGTCATGTAGAAGCTCATCAAGATAACCGTTCTGTTCGATCCATTCCCAGTAGCTGTTGCCTGGCGTTTCATTTCTACTGTGACCCCGATGATAGTCCCAGCCAAGGTCAGCTTCACCCTTTAAATGACGCTTACCAAATGCTGCTGTATAGTAGCCATCATTTCGCAGCGCCGATTGCAGGGATACAACATCATCAATGACACTCGACTCATCGGGATTATGTAAAACACCTATTTTTCTCGGATACATACCAGTCATAAGTGACATTCTCGAAGGAACACAGACACCATCCTGGCAATACGCCCTGTTAAAGACAGTTCCGCTTTTTGCGAGTTTGTCGAGATTAGGAGTGATTACATCGGGATGATTTTGAAAGCCCATACAATCGGCCTGATGCTGATCAGAAAAAAGTAGTAGGATATTAGGCTTCTGCTTTGTGGCTTCAGGTTTCGCATCAAGCCCACAAGATACGCCTGTCACCGCCGCAGCAGCGACAGCAGCGGCTTTAACAAATGAACGCCTAGTCATTTTGTTTGCCGCTGCTCTTTTTAGCATATTTTCCTTGTTCATCGCTTAACCTTGTTGGAAAATAAATTCAACCATCGCGCACCTAACACTTTTTACCAACCTTAATCAATCCTCTTCATATCCAGAGGCAATGCGTTCATTTGCTTCACAGTGACCTTCGCGTGCCGGAATTCTATCAGTAAGTTCAATTTCCCCGCGAAGCATTTTTGTAGCTTTGCCAACCTGCCATAGATAATGATCCGTAGGCAAGCCTTCATAGGTCAAAAACTCGCTTTCGCCTTCAGGAGGTGTATTGGTAACCTTGAATATCTGGGTTCCTTCATCGAGTTCATCAAACATGGCCTGATAGATCATCGTTGCACCGTTATCCATCAGCGCATGGTGCTGTGCCCACAGGAAACGGCCATCCTCACGCGAAATATAGTTTCTTGTGCCTGTTAAGTTCTTCCAGCCAAAGCCGGGGAACGAAACCGGCATGTATTCGACACCGTGCTCCTTGCACCATTCCATATCTCCAGCGGCGGTCGTTTCTGCATAATTTATTGCTGCGTCAATACTGCTGAAGCGTCCGACAGTCCAAGGAGAAATAATATCCACATCTTTATACAGCTCCAAGAAACGGTCGTCATTTGAAGCATCCCTTCCCTGTTCTCTCCAATAAGTAGGTACACCCACCATCACAGTATTTCCGCCGTACCTGGGGTCATTTTTGAAGAAATCAATGAGTTCCGCGGTCTCCTCAAATGTGTATTCCCTGTTGTCGCCGAAACCTACTCCCCATATTGCAACTACTGGAGCTCCGTTATGGTGTTGGTATGCCTTATCGTCAGGGTCATTTGTAATACCCATGATGTCCACAAGATATTTCCAGTCCCGTTTCACATTATCGATATAGTCTGCGGGCATAGAGGTCAAATCATACATAACCGCATAGGTTCTGCCGTATTGATTTGCTCCCTGTCGAGCCAGATTAAGCACATGATTAAAGCTCTCTCTGCTTAATTTGGCTTCCTGGTCCCAGTCAACAGTCACTTCCATTACAAACCGCTGAACAAAAACACCGTCGATGCCATAATCATGCATCCATTTGAAATGACGATTTGTTGTTTTCGGGTTGGCATTGCTGAAAACATGGGCTGGACTGCCGTCGGGATAGAAGAATTTGTGCGGCAGGTATTTCTCGTCCTGGTCCATCTCGGACATGTCAGGCCAGTATTCAATTCCACAGTTGCCATCATGTAAAACAAGGTTTCGTCCTCGGTAGTGAACCCATGGCAGGCCTGTACCGTCACCAGGAGCGCGATACCATCCCTGATAGCCAGCCATAATTGAGTTATGCAGCGTCGACGCATCAGCCTGCTGGACTTCGCTCCTATCCAGGCGGTCTAAAGCCTCCATATACAGTGCTTTGGCATCAGGCATCTGGCCATCTTCAGAGTAATAATCCCGTTGGACATTGTCCAATATGTCCATCCAGAGGTCGATTCTGTAAAAGTGAAGATCAGCCGGGTCCACCTCGCCGAAATTTTCTTTAAATTCATCGCTGGCCATCAGTTTTCTTCGAAGCGTATCGGCCTTTTCCTGCGATTCCTGAAGCCAGTCAATAGTGTCCTCCATTTCCTTTTGGGACGGCCTCCTGCCCAGCATCTCAAGATAAGCTGCTCTGACTACCGCTCTAACTTCATATTCACCATATTCATAAATCCGATAACCCAGTTCGTTTGTGTCGCCGTGATTACATCGCAGCAGGTGCAAAAGATGCCTTTCGCTTACGACAAAATCTTCTTGCAGTACGCTGTCTGTTACTCGGTCAGGATTAAACAAAAACGGTCCCGGCTCGTCCGGCGGGTCACCGGGTAGTCCTTCACCAATACCAGAGTGATTGGCAATGCTTTCGTTGTCATAAACACGCCACCCCTCCAGGCCGTTCATAACCAGTCCGTAGCCAGCCGCTCCGCCAGCGACCACATTGCCATATACACTGCCGCCCACCAGTGTTTTTTCCTTTAAATGGGGCACCCATACACCAGTTCCCATAGGAATTGACATGTGGATGCGTGCTCCAAATGAGTCAATATAGTTATTTCTTACCACGGTACCTTCATAGCTGTAGCGTTCCCGGCCGTCAGCTCCGTCTTCCATCTGCCACAAAAATCCGTCAACCAGATTGATGCCGCCTAAAGATTCCCGGGATATGCACGCAACAACATTATCCTCAGCAATTGAACCCGGTGCTCCATAGAAAACGATTCCAACATCTGTCGGGTCAATCATCAGATTATCGCGTACAAGCGTATTGTGCGCCGCAACAGAAATGGAATCGCCCCATGCGAAAGGAACTTCCGTTTCTTCCCTGCCGTTGCCGCGAGGGTCAACACCTGCCCCGATAATCATATTTCCTTCGACAACACAGTTTTGCGCTCCCTCGTGGACTTTCAAGGTCGCCCAGGTTCGAGTGTTCATGAAGACATTGTTAAGGGCTTTCTGGCCAACTGCACCTTCGTCACCGAAAAATACTAATGGAGGCTGTCCTCCGCCGCCGACCTCGTCTTCTTTGTCAACGGTGGAAAGCCTGTAACGATTCCCGTCAAGAAGGACATTTTTGAGAACAATGTTGTCCTTGCGAGCCCCGTCAACTAACATCATTAAATCCGGACAGGCAATACGCAATGTCCCATAATCGGATATATAAACAGCGTCTTTAGTTGATATTTTCTGGCCGGGGTATCGATAGACCAGAGTTTCGGTTATCTCATAAATCTCTCCTTTCTCAAGCAACACATCTTTGCCGCTGTCGAGGACCGCCTGAATGTCATCTCCTGGACGGACAAGTATCGAGGATGAGGACTCGACTTCGCCTTGGTAGGTATGATTACCTGTGCAACTGATATTTAGATTTAAGATTAAAGACAAGAGGAAAACTAAGGGTAGTACAAATCGGTGGTTTCTATACATTGGTAACCTTTCACTGAAATTAACAATAAATATTATTCAATCAAAAACAAAATCCTATTAAATATTTCATCGCATTTTCATTTTACTGCGAGCAGTGTATTTGTCAATAAAAAAATGACCATTTTCTATTTTGTGCTTTATTTGTAATTACATATTCCAAAGGGCTGATCCGGTATCTTTATACGGCTCTTGGTAAATATATTGTCCAGGGATGAGCCAAGGAAATTGCGCATAATCCTTATTGTAAGGTCTTACTCTGTTAATGGTCTCCTGCCCTATCTTGCGATGACAAACACGGCCAGATTGCTACCGAAGCACATTCGGAAATCTGGAGGACACCGCATGTATCAACACCAATATCGACACAATATTACCCAAAGAAAGTTCATACCGACAAAAATCCACCTAATATGACAGCACTACAAGAGTTCTGTGCTTTTTACTATTGCCATTTTTGCTCGGCTGGCATAGGATGTCTCATTGTGTTAGCTGTACTATCCCGCACATACGCGTTATGTTTTGATTAATAAACAACCCATAAAAGGCCTTGCCATTTGTTTAATCATTGTCAGGTTTCTCGCCGTGTGCAGAGGCACCTACAGCGATTGCATCGCCTACATCGTAAATATCCACAGTGGTAGTACTTTCGGCGGGCAAGTCTATATCTACATCAACGATATGATAGTCATCGCCATCAAAGGCCTGATAAATGGTTCCATCGGAGACCTCATAAGCGTCCCCTTTAGGAATTACAAAACGCACTCGCGCATCCGGAATCGTATAATCGAATTTGTTGACCAAAGTGGCAGTATTATTTGAAACACTGCCGTCATTGTCATGATCATAATCCAAAGTCAGGTTATATACCCACGCAGACATATCGGGATTGTTTTTTTCGCTGTAATTTTCAATAACCCGGTTGCTGCCGGTCGAAAGGCCGTAACCATCCCTGCTCGAATCGGTGTTGGTATATCCCAGAGCCTCGTATTTTCCAGTGGAGTTGTCAACCTGGAACAAACAGAATTCGAAAAGGTCACGAACAGAATGAGCATAATACATTATAAGCTTATCACCTATTTTATATGGGTTTCCTTCTCCCCGATGATGATAATGGCCTACCAACAATAATCCAAGATTATTGTCGTTTGCAAATGAATCCATCTGGTCTGGCCTGGGATGATGAGCCACTGCTACATTGAGATTCCCGCCCGAACCTTCACCATTGAGCCAATTGCTGGCACGGTCTCTTTGCCAACCCCAGTTATAATAATGCCAGCCGTTATTGAGTAATATAAAACGGCTGTTACCATATTTGAAAGTATGATATTGCAATCCGTGATATGTGTTCCAGTAATCAGACTTTAAGTCATAGTAACCTGTTCTTGGCAGCCTGTCCGGGCCGGCTTGCTGATAATCGTGGTTACCAGCGACCACAAAAGTAGCCGCATTAAAATCATGCATACCTTTCCAACCCTCAGACTCTTTTCCAAGGTAGAAACGATCGATTCTTCCCTGATTACGAGTTTTATCCGCATGGTAATAGACATTATCACCAGCAACAAAAACGATATCGGGATTAATAATGTTGGCCATGTTGACAAGGGCTGTATGCTTCTTTTCGATCAATACTTCATAGCCCTGCTGGGCTAAATGACTATCGGCTATATGGAAGATTTTGTAGTTGGTTCTGTATTCTTTGATCACCGTAACAGCACTGATAGAAGTCAACTGGCCTTGATTAGTATTTAATACCAGATCGTAACGGTCGGCCGGCGTGTTTGCCGGAACCGTGACAGTAATTTGCATATTGTATGTATTTTCTGAGATAGGATCATATTCCCAGGTACCCGACTCAGAAGTCACCGATTCAGAGGGTATATTAACCGTATTGTATGGACCGTGCAACTCTACAGATTCAACAACCTGGCCCGGTTCGGCATCAAACCAAACTTCAAAGCTATCGCCTGCCTCAACAATTGTCGTGACAGCATTCCAAGGATAAACTATCTTCCCAGTAGAATTCGCTGAAAGCAAGCTTGTGGCCATCAAAAAAACAGATATCATGCAAACTACTTTTTTGTCTTGCATTTTTTTGCCTCCTAAAATGCTTTACTTCTTCATTTATACGACATCTCATCCTAATCTGTAAAAATGACCGTCAGGTCTGTCAATAAGGTTACAAATGTCCATATAGCACAACTGCTCAGGCCGACTAGCCCCCTGGTATTCACCGGGTCGGCATCGTTGGGGACAATGGAATCTCTCCACGGAGCATTTTAGCCCCCTCGCCCAGCAGCCAAAGATAATGATCGCTGGGAAGAAGCGCATCATCGCTGTCATAGGGAGCAAACTGCGCGTTGCCGGTCGGCAGGAACGGCGTTGATATCTCAT
>PWDX01000255.1 GCA_003553245.1 Phycisphaerae bacterium | reverse complement strand
ATATTTCTTTAGTGTCAGATCTTTTCATTTTTATTCCTAAAAAATGTTTTATTATATTACATTTATTTATACGTTTTGACATATGATATTCGCATGTTATAATATTAATGGAGGTACAACATAATATGAGTGATAAATTATTTCAATTTAGCCATTCGAAATTAGAAACGGCCAGAAAATGTATGAAAAGCTGGCAGAGATAGTCAACGCCGAAGCCGTAAAACCCGAACACATCGGCAGCAAAGGCTACAGCAATATCGGTATGGTAGTCGGCGGAACCGATGCACAGGCCGCCGATACGCTCCGCAAAAAGTACGAAAAAATATGGTTCCTCGTCCCGGGTTACGGCTCACAGGGTGCAACTGCCGAAGATTGCCTGAGATTCTGCAAAGCCGACGGTACAGGAGCGCTGATAAACGCCTCGCGGTCTATAATATACGCCTTCGAAAAACCAAGATACAAAGAACAGTTCGACAAAGACTGGAAAAAGTGCATCGAACAGGCCGTCATAGACACAAAGGTAGAACTGTCCGAGGCAATGAGCAGCAGAATTTAGCACAAGGCGCGTTATATTCTGAAAACTAAATGACCGGAATGTCAAAAGACTCTCTTGCTGGCAAAAAAGTCCTCGTTATGGGACTGGGAAGGTTCGGCGGCGGCGTTGACTCCGCCAAATACGCTGCTGAGGCGGGTGCGAAAGTTACCGTTACAGACACTGCCGGTGCTGATAAACTGGCAGAGGCCGTAAATGAGCTTGACGGGCTGGGAATTGTCTTTCATCTTGGCGGCCATATCGAAAACGACTTTGCAGATGCCGATGTCGTCATCGCCAACCCAGCCGTGCCGCCGGAAAATGAATATCTGCAAATCGCCAGTCGGGCCGGCGCCGTCGTTACCTCGGCAATGAATATCTTTTTGCGGCAATGCCCCGCCCGAGTTGTCGGAATCACCGGGGCAAACGGAAAAAGCACAACAACCGCTCTTACAGCCCACATTCTGGAAAAAGGCCGTCAGCAGCAGGATACCGATTATCCCCGCGTCTGGTTAAGCGGCAATATTGGAGCCAGACCACTGCTCGGTATTCTGGATAAGATAGACCCTGATGATATTGTAGTCCTGGAGATATCCAGCTTTCAATCCGAATTGTTCGCACATGACAAAATCAGCACTTACATCGCACTGCTGACCAACCTCACGCCCAATCACCTCGATCGCCACGGCACATTCGAAAACTACTGCGCGGCCAAGCAAAACCTTTTCAAATATCAAAAGCCCTCACACCGGAGCAAGCCTGTTTCAATTTTCAACAAAGACGATAAAATCGCTCAACAGTGGTATGACTTATATCAAAAAGATGCCGATAGAATCTGCCTGAAATTCAGCGCCGATGATGTTGAAAATGTCACCCGCGACACTTTCACCCTCGCGGGCAAAGCCAACCTGTCAAACCTGGCCGCTGCAATTACAGTGGCCAGACACCTCGGCCTGAATATCGAAACAATACGCCGCACACTGACCGACTTTAAACCATTGCCGCATCGTCTTGAACTTGTCAGCGAAAAAAACGGCGTCCGGTGGTATAACGATTCGATATCCACAACCCCGGACTCGACCATAGCCGCGCTGGATGCCTTTGAACAGCCGAAAATCATCATTGCCGGCGGCTACGATAAGCAGATGCCTTTCGACACACTCGGCAGAGAGATTGCCGCAAAAGCCAAAGCCGCGGTTTTAATCGGTGCTACGAAAAACAAAATCGCCCAGGCGATAAACAACAACCCCAATCCACGCGCAGCCGTAATGTTAGCCGAATCACTCGAGGAAGCCGTCCGACAGGCTGGCGAAGAAGCCCGGCCCGGTGATGTGGTAATATTAAGTCCAGCCTGCGCAAGCTACGATATGTTCGATAACTTCCAGCAAAGAGGCAGCGATTTCACCCGCCTGGCCAGAGAATTATAACCCTTGTCAGTCCTCTTCAAAAAGTTCGGACTGGCTGGGCTGAGGTTTATGTTTCGTTGGTTTTATTCCCAGATGTTTACAGGCCGCAGGTGTAATTTCTCTGCCTCGGCGGGTTCTGCGGACAAAGCCCTGCTGAAGCAGATAAGGTTCGACGACATCTTCCAGCGTATCTCGCTCTTCGCCGAGTGTAGCTGCGATCGCCTCGATACCTGCCGGGCCGCCATTATAAACTCCCGCCAGAGCATTCAAAAAAGCCCTGTCAAGTGGGTCAAGCCCGAGCAAATCTATTTGCTCCATCTTCAACGCTTTTTCAACGATTGAATTGGTAAGCACGCCGGAGCCTTTTACCTGCGCATAGTCACGGACTCTTTTTAACAGCCGGTTGGCGATCCGCGGAGTACCCCGCGAACGCGCGGCGATAAGTTCCAGCGTCCCCTGCTCATATTTCAACTTCAGCAACTCTGCCGAGCGGTGCAGTATCTCGGTCAATTCCGCCACATTATAAAATTTCAAATGGTACAGCATTCCAAACCGGCTGCGCAGCGGCGCGCTGACCAGCCCGGCTCGCGTAGTCGCCCCAATAAGAGTAAACCGCTTGAGCGGAAAATTAATCGTTTTTGCGTGCATCCCGCTGTCAACAGTGTAATCCACTCGGAAATCCTCAATAGCCGGATAAATAAACTCCTCAACAGCCGTATTTAGCCGATGTATCTCATCAATAAAGATAATGTCACCGAGTCCGACATTTGTCAGCAGCCCCATTACATCACCCTGCTTTACCAGCGCCGGCCCGGACGAGCATCGAAACTTCGCCCCCATTTCCTCAGAGATGACATTTGCAAGAGTAGTCTTGCCCAGCCCCGGCGGCCCGTAAAAAAGCAGATGCTCCAGCGGCTCACCACGCTGTTTTGCCGCCTCGATGGCAATAGACAGCTTTTCTTTGACATTCTCCTGCCCAACGCACTCTTCGAGCGTCTTTGGCCGAAGAGAAACATTAAAATGTTCCTCCTGCGGGTTCAAAGGCTGGCTGCTTATTACTCGTCCTATTGCCATAATTTCATTTCCGAATTTCGCTTAAAACTAAACCTCAATGCCCTGCTTTAGCCGATAAACCAGCGGCACAAGCTCCTCAGCCGTTACAACATCCGGGTGCTTCTTACAGGCCAGTTCAATCAGCTCCATCGCCTCTTTTCGCTTTTCCCCCCATGCCACCAGTATCTCCAGAGCCTCGGCCTGGAACGGCTTAAACTGCACCGTCCCCGAAGGCGCCTCCACATGCTCGGCTGTAGCAAAGTCTGTCAGCTTGCCTTTTAACTGTGCTATTATCTGCTGCGACATCCGCTTGCCGATGCCCGGCAAAGTATTCAACAGCTTCTCATCGCCCTGCTCAATAGCAGACGCAATTTGAGCTATGGGAATACTCAAACATCGCAGAGCCTTGCGAATACCCATACCTTTTACACTGGTGAACTTATGAAAAAACTGCTTGTCGGCGTGGTCGATAAACCCAATCACACGAGGCGTCAAATTGCCCCCGCCCGGGCTGCCTTCATAATACTGGATAGTTGATAATGTGATTTCAGTTCCTACCTTATCAGCCAGCAAACCCGAACAGTAGCCCGGCAGCATTATCTCATAACCGATCTGGCCGACCTGCACAAGCGCTGTCTCGTCGTCTATTTTCAGAAGTTGTCCTTCAATCCTGGCAATCATTCAATCGCTATCCCTGCGTTAAGATCATTGCAGCAGCACATCGCCGCGGCGATCGCGTCGGCAACATCGTTGGGCTCCGGCAATTGTCCCAGAGCAAGCACACTGGCTATAGTCCGCTGAATCTGCTCTTTACTGGCCCGACCGTTGCCGGTTATGGACTTTTTTATTCGCGTAGCCGAAAAACTCCGCACTGGTATCGAAGCCCGTGCACAGCTTTGCAGTATAACACCTCTGGCGTGTCCCATCAATATCGCCGTCCGCGGATGAGCATAATGCGAGTATAATTGCTCAACCGCAACAACATCAGGCCTGAACTGCTCAAGCAGCGCCGCAGCGTCCGCGGCGATACTGTCCAGCCGAACCTCCAGCTCGGCGTCGGAATCCGTGCGAAACACACCCGCCTCAATAAGCCGCGGCCCATCTGCACCGTTTTCCATACACGCATAGCCGCAGACATTCAAACCCGGATCTATACCGAAAACTCTCATACCTTTTTCCATTTCGTCCCCTCGGGCGAATCTTCCAGAACAATCCCCAGCGCGCCAAGCTTATCGCGAACAGAGTCAGCAGTCGCGAAATCCTTATCAGCACGCGCCTTTGCCCGCATATCAATAAGTATGCCAACCAGCCCGTCAAGCAACTGCTCATCCACTCCGCCGCCGCCAACTTGTGCGTACTCCTCCTGCACAATCCCCAGCACATCGCCGCCAAGAGCGGTGAAAATCTCGTTTAACTTTTCGAGGCTTTGACGAGAAGTGTCTTTCCTGCCCAGCAGGTCATTGGCATAGCGAACCATATCAAAAATAACCGACAGTGCAACCGATGTATTCAAATCATCATTCATCGCCTCTTCAAATTTCCCTCGGAATTGTTCTATCCGCTCTTGCACTTTTTTATCAGCTTCACCGCTTGGAGCCTTTTTCAGCTTATCTCGTAATGCCGTTACCGCTTGTTTAATTCTATCGTAACCGCTCTGGGCTCCGTGCAGTGACGCATCGGAGAAATCCAGAGGACTGCGGTAGTGGCTGTTGAGAACAAGTTGCCGAACCGCGAGCGGGTCATAAGCTCTGGATAATTTCTGATGTGAACCGGCGAACACTTCCTTAAGCAGAATAAAATTGCCCAGACTCTTGCCCATCTTCTGGCCGTCAACTGTAACCATATTGTTATGAATCCAGTATCGCACGAACTGTCTGCCCGTTGCCGCCTCTGCCTGAGCAATCTCACATTCATGATGCGGAAACTGATTCTCCAGCCCGCCGCCGTGAATGTCCACAGCATCGCCCAGATACTTCATACTCATCACCGTACATTCCAGATGCCAGCCCGGATACCCCATCCCCCACGGGCTGGGCCACTGCATTATGTGATTAGCCTCTGCCTTCTTCCAGACGGCAAAGTCGGCAGGGTTCTTTTTTTCCTGCGAAACCTCAACCCGCGCTCCTGCCATCATCTCATCAACCTTGCGCCCGGACAGCTTTCCGTACTCGGCAAACTTTGAAATATCGAAATACACCGACCCGCCGGATTCGTAAGCGAAGCCTTTCTCGATAAGCGTCTTTACAAGCTCAATCTGCTCTACAATATGCCCGGTCGCCCGCGGACAGATATCAGGCCGCAGATTATTAAGCCTGTCCATATCCTGAAAGTAGCTCTCGGTATAAAAATCGGCAATCGCCAGCGGATGCTTCTTCTCCCGCCGTGCCGCAACATCCAGTTTATCCTCACCCTCGTCGGCATCATCGGTCAGATGACCCACATCGGTAATATTCTGAACATAAGTAACATCATAACCCAGATACCGCAGATACCGAATCAACACATCGAAACTGACATAGCTTTTGGCATGACCGAGATGAGAATGACCATACACAGTAGGCCCGCAGACATAAACACGAGCCTTACCCGCCTCAACCGGTTTAAATCCCTCTAAAGTCCTTGTAAGACTGTTATACAACTTCAACGACATAAAACTTTCCTTTTCCCTTATCCGCAATCTTTCATATTTTTCTTATTCGTTCTGCCTCGCAAATATCAACCCCCATAACCACAAACACCCATTCGCGGTGAATTCACAACCGGCAAAAACATCTCGCATTCATGCGATTTTACGCATTTGTCACAGAAAAAAGCATCATTATCACTGTATAGACACTCAATGCATATCTCTCTGGCAGGTTTGCCGCATGAGCCGCAATCTATACTCGGCGGGTTATTCCGCCCAAGAAGCGTAACTGGTTCGCTCAATTTACTGTCTTGCTGCTGGCTGATCACTTGCAAAACAAGCTCCGTGGAGGATCCGAAGTCATAAATATAATCAAACTTCATCCCCTCCCACAAAACTTTGTCCAAAGCTATATCCATACTTTCATCATCCATCTCATCAAAGGGATGTGAGTTATACATCGTTCCACCTATTCTAAAACAGCTAATATGCCCGCAACACTCCAACCATATCTCTCTAAGAAAAGCATCCAGACTATCAAGAGTAGAATCGGCACTTACTTCAAGCAGAAGCCAGTACGACCGGTCATACCTATCCTGAGCCCTGACAATAAATGTTTGGTTTTTTGCGACTTCTAATTTCTCTGCTTTTTGCATCCTTGTCTTACAGCTCTGGACATGCCTTACCATAGCTATCTTACCAAAATCTTTCCCGCAAAAGCAGCATTTACCGGTTGTCTTTTGTTTAGCCATTTTAATATTCTCCCTGGTTGTTCCGTTTTATCTGTCAGATTAATATATGTCTTACCATATTTTTCTTATCTTTTTTTTCAGCAGGACGCTGGCCGTTGCGGCGATTGCCTGGCCTTGTCCGATATCGCCGAGACCCTCGTTTGTTTTTGCTTTTACATTGACCACATCGAACCCGATACCGAGCAGTTCCGCGATTGCCCGTTTCATCTGCCCTTTGAATTGACCCAGCTTAGGCTGCTCGGCGTGGATTATAATGTCGATATTTCCAACCACCCAGCCGCGAGCCTCTATCTTCTCTCGAACATCCAGCAGCAGCCCCTTACTGTCGGCATCTTTATATTTCGGGTCGGTGTCGGGAAACATAGTGCCGATGTCACCGGCACAGGCCGCTCCGAGTATGGCGTCTATAACCGCATGCAAAACAACATCACCGTCACTGTGGCCGAGCAAACCAAGCTCAAACGGTATCAGAATGCCGCCGAGCTTAAGCTCCCTGCCTTCGACAAGCTGATGAATATCGGTGCCGATGCCCGTCCTGAATTCCGGTGCCGGATCCGTCACAGTATGCCTTTCGTACTTGGTATCTCTTTTCCGGTAATCTCCACCGCCCGACCGAGTGAGCGTCCGACTGCCTTGAAAATCGCCTCTGCAATGTGGTGGCTGTTAGTACCGTAAGGGACATTTATGTGCAGGTTGAATCTGCCGTTATTGACCAGACTGCGCAAAAACTCCTCCAGACATTCGACATCGAAATCGCCGATTTTGTCCGTGCCGTATTTGGCGTTATACACACAGCTCGGCCTGCCCGACAGATCCACCGCGACATTGGCCAGCGTATCCTCCATCGGGATGGAGCTATAGCCGTAACGGGTAATGCCTTTTTTATCGCCAAGAGCCTCAATAAGCGCCTGGCCCAGACAAATACCGATATCCTCAACGGTGTGATGCGGATCAACCTCCAGGTCGCCTTTGGCCTTTAAGCTCATATCGATTCGGCTGTGCTTACTCAGATGGCTTAGCATATGATCAAGAAAGCCCAGTCCCGTATCGAGGTCGTATTTGCCTGCCCCGTCGAGATTCAATTCGAGCGTTATCTCAGTCTCTGCTGTTTTTCTCTCAATTTTCGCTGTTCGGTTTTTCATCATATCGTCCTATCGCTGAAGGATTTCTTTTAGGGCGGCCAGCAGCTTATCATTCTGTTCTGCCGTGCCGACAGTTATTCGCAGCTTATCAAACAAACCTTCCAAAGGAAAGTATCGGACATAAATGCTTCGCTCGGCCAGTTCTTCATATACCTGCCGGGCGTTGCCGCAGCGAGCGAATACGAAATTGGTGCCGCTTTTTCCGACATCGAGCTTGAGTTTGTTAAGCTCGCAGGTCAGTCTTTTCCGCTCGGATTTTATTTTCTCGACATTTTCGCGAAAATGCGACTGGTCTTTAATAGCGGCTGTGGCGGCCTCTATTGCAACCGCATCGACATTATACGAATCCTTAACTTTCATCAGCCCGGCGATAAGCTCTGCCGAGCCGATAGCATATCCGAACCGCAGGCCCGCCAGCGAATAGCCCTTGCTCATAGACCGCAGAATCAGCACATTATCAAACTTTTTCACCATTTCCGCGCAGTTGTCCTTGGCAAAATCGACATACGCCTCATCAATCAGCAACACTCCCTCAATCTCATCGGCCAGCTCCGCAAGAGCGTCTTTGCTCACAAGCGTAGCGGTCGGAGCGTTCGGGTTGCAGACAATAGTAAGGGCGGCATTTGACACAAAAAGCTCGTCCGGCAGTGTGAAATCATCCTCAAAAGGTATCTCTATGGCTCGGCAGTACTGAATCTGCGCCAAAACCGCATAGAGCGTATAAGTCGGCACAGGATAGACCACAGGCCGATATTTATCGCAAAACGCCCGAAAAGCTATCGTCAGCAGGTCATCACCGCCGTTGCAGCACATTATATTCTCCGGGCCGACGCCGTTGAGTTTCGCGGCCGCTTTGCGGAATTTTTCGCCCGTGGGGTCGGGATAGCGACGAAGCTGTTCTCCGGTCAGTTTGCCGATGGCCTCGAGAACGCGCGGGCTGGGCGGGTAGGGATTTTCGTTGGTGTTGAGTTTTATCACCTGCCCGGTCGATTTAGGCTGAAATCCGGGTGTATATCCGGCCAGTTTTTTTATATTATCTCTGAAATAGCCCATAAGATACTCCTGATGATAGCAATCTGACCAGATTATACTCTGCGGATGAGGAAAATAAAGCCGATTTTATATTCCTGCGAGCTTCTAATTCTCTATTAATTCGAATTTTACTTTGAGATCATTTAGCCAGCTAAATTTAATAATTCAGTCATGTTGGAGGCGTCCTACTACTATGCCGGGAGCGACCCCTATTCGACGAGCAAATTCCTCGACTTTTTTTCTTGAGAAGCGTTGATTAGTTGTGATAAACTTACGGTATTCACTTTCTGGAATTAAATATCCAGTAGCGAACATGTTCGCGTCATTCTCTTCTGTAGTTGGCCTTTGGTCGGTCTCGTCAATATACACATCTTTTTTCCCATGTTTAATAATGTGACCGGCTTCATGAAAAAATGTAAACCAGAAATGATCGTTGGTTTTATGTCTTAAAGAAAGAGCTATCATAGCTTTGTGGGGATTCAGCCACTGCGTTGCACCGCTCAGGCGCGTCTTAGGCAATTCTGAGACAAAAACCACGGCCAGACCGGCTTTTCGGCAATAATCTTTCATCTTTGGCTCAAAATAGCGAGGCTTCTGATTGGTAATTTTTCGAATTTCTGAAAGGACTGCTTCGAATTCCCTCCGGTTATAAGGATATGTTTGGATTTTTTCGGCCTCGACCTCGGCCATGCGCAACCAAGCGACAACGGAATTATAATCACTTGAAAACGCTGCGGATTTACGAAATGCCACTGTCATATTCCCATATCTTCGCATCCAGGCGTCAGGGGATTTTACTCTAAAAAACTTCAGTAAAGCTGCCGCCTTTTCTTCTGCATCTTTGACCTTAGGTATATAACCCCGTTTGGCTAACTCCCCTAAAGGAAATTCCTTTGACCACTCGACCGCTTCTTTAAGGGATTCTTGGGCACGCTGTCTAGCTTTGAACAAACGGTAATCGGAGTCCAGATTTGTCCAGATATCGGCCGATATACCCAGCACATTCTCAAAGCTGAGAGCACTTTCGGCGGTTACGGGGTTTTTACCGGCGATGATCAAGCTGACAGTTTTTTGCGTAAGGCCCGTTCTTTCAGCAAATTCTGTCTTTGAAATATGCTGCGCTTCCAGAGTTTCTTCCAGTATTTCGCCCGGATGTATGGCGTAATCAGGGATAAATTTATTTGCTATAGCGCCCATTAGTGATAATCCTCCACACTTAGAATTTCTATGTCTGTAATCTTCGACAGGTCGATTTCCCCATTTTCCAGCGTTGGAACATTTTCACACGCTGATCGAAAAATCAGCCTGAACGGATGTTCAAGATCAACTGCAAAGCACCCTGCAAATTTACCTTTTAATTGATGCCTGCGCGTAGGGGAAGCCTTGGGTACTTGCGCCAGATTAGGGGCGGCTCGCAAAAATTTCATTCTACGCTGTATTTTACGAGCGTTTACCTTACCAAATTTCCGCACAAGCATCTTCTCAGAACAAAATATTTTTTCCATTTTCGTCGTTCTGAAAACAATGTTCATACATTTATATATTATAAATGTTTTACCAAATATGTAAATCTTTTTTTGGGAATTTTAAGTAAATATTTTACACCGAAGAATGCAAGGCTAATGCTTTAGATACAGATTGGCTTAAAAGCATACATATAAAAGAGCAATACGGCTAATTTTTGCTGGCGGGATTTGTCAGCGATTATGGCAGTAATCAATCAATCGGGCGATTTCGTTGCGCAGGTCTTTGCGGTGGACTATCATATCGACAAAGCCGTGTTCGAGCATAAATTCGGAAGTCTGGAAGCCTTCGGGCAGTTCGACCTTGATTGTCTCTGCGATTGTTCTGGGCCCTGCAAAGCCTATCAATGCGCCCGGCTCTGCCATT
>PWDX01000013.1 GCA_003553245.1 Phycisphaerae bacterium | reverse complement strand
TCCCAATCGGGCGCTGCAAATGCCATAGATTGAATAATAATAAATGCTGCCAAAATTCCCAGTAAATTGCTTTTACGATTCATAATTTACCTTTCAAATGATTGTATAGATTAATACTACAGCGCGACATATTTTATTCATACGGCACACAACTCTTTAATTTGCTAACAGTTATACCATCTTTTCTCAGTCGTTCCAATTTTTTTTTAATGACATTTTCTGGATTGTTGATTGCGGTGTTGCTGATAGGTAATGTCTTTGGCAATTCTTGGGATTGCCGCTTTCATCAGTGAAACCTATGGAGCGAGGATGACTGTGATCGACGGCAACTTTCCATTGGGTCCGATCTACAAGTCTTTGATGATCCCAGGGAATGTCTGATAAGAAAAACTGTAACCGTTCAGGGATATTTTGGTATTGTGTGCGTTACTCAATACCCTCAAAATAGCCATTTTAACTCATTGAATTGTAGCCTACTAAAAACTGCATATCTATATTTTTCGCAAGCAAAACTTCAAATTTGTCCGATAATAATCTTGTTGGAAAACATGAGGGCAAAATTTGGCTTCCAAAAAAGAACAATTCTATATTCGACGCATTGCGGAACTTAAAGAGTAACTCAAACAACGCGATGAACTAATTGCCGATCGTAAAGAGCAAGTTGCTGAGCTTATAAAAATCAATGCCGAACTGTCCAAGCAGGTGATAATACTTACCGACAAAGTCGCTAAACTCTCGAAGAATTCGTCTAACTCTTCCAAGCCGCAGTCGTCGGACATTGTCAAACCGCCGCGAAAGAAGAAAAACAAAGGTTCTCGTAATATCGGCGGCCAACCCGGACACACTAAACACGAAAGAACGCCTTTTGCAACAGATGAAATTGATGACTCTCAAACCCGTACACTTGACGTCAGCTCTGATTGCGGCGGTAAACTCAATTAAGTTGAAAACGCTGGCAGAGTGATTCAGCAGGTTGAAATTGTTAAAAAGCCTATTAATATTGAACAAAATACCGGCCTTTGCTACTGGTGTTAGCATTGTCAGAAATTCCACGACGCACCAATGCTGGCTCAAATTTAGAAAGGTCAACTGATTGGGCCGCGTCTAACCGCTACGATTGCCTATATGAAAGGCGCTTGTCATTGCTCGTTTTCCACGATTCGTAAGTTCCTGCGGGATGTCGTAGAATAAAAAGTGCCGGATTACTAAAAAAGAGGCGCTATAATTTATCTGTCCGCAGCAGGTACGAAAAAAAATAACCACATACGGCCACTGTACTGCCGAATAGGTGTGATTATCCACAGTTTGCTGTAGATTTCATTGAAACCCTATGGTATTTTGGTATATGTATTCAGGTAATATTAACTTTTGAACAATGGCAACCGAATATCTGCCGAGGATTGACCAATTCATGAAACAAAAGAGGGTCCTTTTATTAGTGGAAGCATCGCGAGAATATGGGCGAGGTGTGCTGCGCGGGGTTTTTTCTTATAACAAACTTCATGGACGAAAATGGATGTTCGAGTGGCAAGAGCCACTTTACAATAGGCCCTTTAAGCAAGCCCAGCGGAGAGTTGAGGCATTGGCTGATCTCGATGGTATCATAATGCGTGATCAACCCAATAATGAGCCGTTTTTGAAAAAAAATGTGCCGATCGTGCTTATCGACCACCTAAAAATATCTCATGACGATATTCCCCAGGTTATGACAGATGATGAAGAAATCGCGGCCTCTGCATTCAAGCATTTTCTGGATCGCGGCCTTACCAATTTCGCTTTTATGGGCTACGATGCGGTGTATTGGTCGGAAAATCGGAAAAACAGTTTCTGCGAAATCGCGAAAAAGTCTGGCTATCATTGTGACAATTTTCGTCAGCCTAAGCAAAAAAAACAAAGACAGTGGGGCAAAGAGCAGGTAAAAGTCTCACAGTGGCTGAAATCGTTGCCCAAACCCGTCGGCCTTTTCTGCTGCAATGATGACCGTGGACGTCAGGCAATAGAGGCGTGCTATTTCGCCGGCGTTTCGGTGCCGGATGAGGTAGCGGTTGTAGGTGTTGATAACGATGAATTTGTCTGCGACAGCACGCTTCCGGCATTGTCCAGCGTGGCTATAAATGTTGATGCGGCAGGATATCACGCGGCGGAAATACTGGACCAAAAGATGAAAGATAATAAAAAACCCGCTCAGCGAATTCTCATAGGGCCAAGCCATGTGGTGCCAAGGCAATCCAGCGAGATTTTATCAATATCCGATCCGATTGTTTTAGAGGCAGTTCGCTTTGTGCTTAATAACAGTAACAGCCTAATTACTGTTGATGATGTTGCAGCGCATTTGGCAGTTTCGCGCAGGTCAGTCCATACCAGATTCAAACGAGTATTAGGCTGTGGCGTTCATTCTTATATAAAAAAAATCAAAATAGATAAAATTAAGTCTCTTTTGATAGAAACTGATTGGAAAATTTATCAAATTGCGGAGTGTCTTGGATTTTCAAGTACCGAGCATATTGCCGCATATTTCCGTTCCCAGGTGGGAGTTAACCCTTACAAATACCGCAAGCAGCACAAGGGACTCGCTTGATTTGCTGTAACTACAGAGCATATAGTGCTTTCGGCAAATAACAAATCTATAATTCCAGCGGCTTAATGTTCCATCAAGTCTCAAGTGCTCTTCTTAAAATAAGTTGACTCTGCCCACCTGATATAGAAGCATCTCCGGTAAGCCTATAAATGCTGCGAGCTCATGAGCTATTGCCGCCGGCACCCCCGATGAAACAAGAAATTATTGTTTTCTTGCTTATGTTTTGTGGATTTGTTATACTCATACTTATGATATTTCCACGGATCTTTAGCAGTGCATATTTTTCTCCAGGTTGACAAAGTGAAATTTTAGCGATTACCCGAAGCTGCCGAGCATGTATTTCAAGGTGCATGCTAATGAATATCATAAAAATATCCTTCAAAAGCAGCGAAATAGTTCATAAGCAGGAGATATTATATGGAATCAAAAAACCAAGAAAAAAACATTACTCGCCGCAGTTTTTTGCGTTCTACGGCTTTTGGCACATTAGCGATGGCTGTGGCGCCTGGCAAAATAACTGAGGCTTTCGGCAACAATAGTCCAAACGCACTTTTTACTTTTGGAGCTCCTTCGGTTTCTCTTGACGAGGTAAAAGGCAGCAAACCCAACATAATTTTCATTATGGCCGACGATCTTGGTTACAACGACCTGAGCATTATGGGGCAAAAGCGTTTCAGAACTCCGGGCCTTGACAGGATGGCTGAAGAAGGGATGATATTCACAGACCACTACTCCGGCAGCACGGTTTGCGCCCCCTCCAGGGCTGCATTTTTGACCGGTCAGCATACCGGGCACCTCTGGCAGCGAGGAAACGGCCAAATTGAGTTCCGTCCCGATCCTGACGATATTACAATCGCCACTCAGCTTAAGGAAGCCGGATATTATACAGCTATGATCGGCAAGTCCGGCCTGGCCTGCAATTCGAACAACGCAACGCTTCCCAATGAAAAGGGCTTTGATCATTTCTTCGGATTTTTGGCTCATGGAGCGGCGCATCGGTTTTACCCAACCACTCTGTACCGCAATGGCAATGCTGTTGATTATCCGGAAAATAGCGGAAGATACGGTGAAACTTACACTGGCGATGAGTTTTTGGCTGACACGCTTGAATATCTTGAACAGCGCGGCAATGAAAGCCAGCCTTTCTTCCTTCATCTCGCAATTCAGCAGCCTCATGCAGATCTGGCTGTTCCAGAGAAGTTCCGCCAGCCTTACATGGGCCAGTTTGAGGAAAATCCATGGACGCAGCCGAATGCAGGATATACCTGCCAGAGTCATCCGGCCGCAACCTACGCCGGTATGATTAGTTACGCCGACCATACCGTTGAGAAAGTTCTTCAGAAACTTCGCGAACTGGGGATAGATGAGGATACCCTCGTAATATTTTCCTCGGACAACGGTTCCTATTCAGAGGGCGGTTATCACTACAGTGTGCACGAATCCAATTCGCCTTTCCGCGGAGGAAAGCGTGATTTTTACGATGGCGGTATCCGAGTACCTACTATCGCATGGTGGCCTGGCAAAATCAGGGCAGGCAGGCGCACCAATCATATCTCGGCATTCTGGGATTTTCCCCCGACAGCGCTGGAACTGGCCGGTAAGTCGATACCCGAGTATATGGACGGAATTTCATATCTGCCGACACTTCTGAGCAGGCCTGAGCAACAGGAGCAGCACAAATACTTATACTGGGAATTCTATGAACAAAATGGCAAGCAGGCAGTCCGTTACGGGAAGTGGAAGGGCGTTCGATTGAATGTTAAAGACAATCGCTATGGCCCTATCGAACTGTATGATACCCAGAATGATATCAGCGAATCCAGCAACCTTGCCGATGAGTATCCGGATGTCGTCGCCCAGATAGCAGGCTTTATGGAAGAAGCCCATGAAGAGCCGGAATCCGATTTGTTTAGTTTTGATTGAATTGGCCAATGCTTAGAAGCGGCCAACTGTAAACAGTATAACCACTTTACGTAGAGAAAAGCGGCTTTGACTATGCCTTAAGAACTGTTAGTGGTCGAACTGGCCAGACTACCCGCTCTGCAACCAGAAATCTGTAAAAACAGCCAAGTCCCGCATATCTATGATGCAATCCTGGTTTATGTCAAGAGAAGCTGGCGGTGGATTGACACAAGGCTCCCTTCCTGAAACATCGTAGTATATATCCGCAATTTCAAGCTCAGACAACGCGTAATTGTATATCTTAACCTCATCAATTATTCCGTTAAAAGTCGAATAAACTTGGTCTTCATAAGAATAATTCCCTCCGATAACCAGCGGCGCATCAGTGCCGTCACCAAGTTTAAAACCGGCCTTAGATATCTCCAACAGTCCATCTCGGTAAATCTTTGCCCCTTCTTCATCCAGGGTAAAGGCCAGATGAGTCCACCTGTTTTTCGTCAGCCCGGGCGAATCAATACTTTGGTCATTACAGAGCGTGCCGAGGCGCAAATGCCCGCCATCAAACGCCGCATTCCAGAACCATTCGTCGCCAACATACACCTCTCGTTTGGCGGCAATACCCTCAAATGTGTCGATGGGACCTGCCCATTTAACCCATACCGAAAGTGTCATCTGGCCGGTAAGCTTTGCCGGGGAGTCCATCTTGACCAGAGCTGCGGCATTCGGATCCGCTGACAGATTCAGTCCTTCGCCACGCACGCCTTCAACAAAAACATTCGTATCTGGTTCTATATTTGGCACGGCATGATTTTCTTGGCCGCTGCTGTCGAGGTAGTGTCCATCCTGGAAATCATCTTCATCCAGAGTCCAGTAACCTATACATTGTCTAATGCCCAGTATAGCCGTATTGGAATAAGAGACGACCCCGTCGCCTTCATCTTCTGCTTCAATTCTGCAGTAGTAGTATCCCTCGTGCTCGGCCTGGACATTTGAAATTGTGAGGCTGGAGGAATCTTCACCGCTAAGAAATTCATCATCTTCGGGCGTAACAGCATCATCTTCTGAACGATACCATTGATAGGTAACATTATCGTAATATTGATCTACCTCGATTTCAAACTGGGCTTCCTCTCCGAGATTAACAACCTGCGACTGCGGCTGACTGGTGATAACTACAGACTCTTTCGATACTTTTATGAGATTCCACATCGTTCTCTTTTCGTCTGGTTGGCCATCATCGCCGAAACGCAGAAAGACCACCATATCGCCTTCAGGAACATTCTCTCCTGTAGTAAATGAAAAAGCAATATCGCCGTCACCGATAAAATTACTGGCCCACGCACTTGTACCATCATCTAATACGGCAGAAAAATTTCCTTCCGTGCCCACCGAAGGTTCGAGAGCGGCATCACCCGGGCGTTGTGCTGAATCGAGTAATTCATTATAATTACCCGGCCCCTTATCATCGTCAGGCAGGCCTGCCCACATGCCATACTCTATTGTGGGGTAATTGAAACCTGAATGGCCGAAACGATTGGCAACAACGAAGTCCACCGAGTATCTCGTGCGGGGCTGCCAGTCAACTCCCGTTGGAATATAAAACCAGCCTGGGCCGGGATTATCGTGTGATTCGGGGTTAGAATTGCTGGCCGCTATATTCGGTCCGATCAGATCTATCGTTGCCTGATCATAGTTACCGTCCGTGTTTTCTCCCCATGTGGTATAACGCCGACCGCCGGCATCTTCTGAAGCATCTGTGCCAGTCCATGTGAAGCTGAAAATTCCCTCCTGTCCACCCAAAGCCAGGTTCGGAAGTATCAGGCTGGCGGTCAAAACGGTAAACATCACCAAATTTGATTTTAAAAAAAGTGTCTTCATTATTACTCCAAAATGATTCAAACTCATTAAAGGCTCTTTTTTATTATTCGGGTAAATAATGCAATGTTCCGCACTTCATCCCAATTTTTTAGTATAGCATATTTATGGCTTTCGATAAAGAGGAAACTTCTTCTGTCATGAAGTAGTTTCAATCTGTTAAGTAAGCATTTAAGGCTTTTGCGGTTAAGATGAGCCTTGAAAACGCCTTTTTTTTCTTGACAAAGTACCCTGTTTATGTAATACTAACAGTACAGATGTTCGGAATAAATCGAAATATTATGGGGGTAGGTGTTGTATTCTCATGTCATCATTAAGTTCGCCTCAAAATAATATGCAGGAGGATTTATGGAAAAAAAATGCGCGATAATTTTAATTGCTGTGCTGGCAGCTACTGTGGCAATCACAGAAACCTTAAAAGCTGCCACTGTTCAGCCCCCGATAGACCCCGCCCCAGGCTACAAATGGCAGCTTGTCTTCGAAGACACATTCTCCGGGACCGAGCTGGATGCCTCAAAATGGAGCTACAACTATCCTTGGGGAAGCTACCATATTCACAGAGCAAATATGCAGCCTGAACAAGTTACTGTGGAAAACGGTGAACTTGTCATAAAGGCTATTGACCAAAGAACTATAACCGATCCGTGGTGCGTCGAATCCGAAGAATTTGACGAGTGCGTCGATCTAGATTACACTTCGGGAGCAATACATACCCGGAACAAATTCTGGTTCAGGCAGGGCTATTTAGAGGCACGCTTTAAAATACCCCAGCAGCAAAGCACTTGGCCTTCGCTGTGGATGCTCGAACAAGAAAAGCCCGCTGAAATTGATACACTGGCAACTGCCGACCGCTACGGCCCGGACTGGGAAGAATCTCCGAATTACAGCCGTCAAACCGAACCGCTTGCGGGAAATTATCATACCTACGGCATGCATTGGATGGACGACGGAATCGACTGGTATCTGGATGGAGAGAAGACATATGGCTTTGGCGACTCGGCTTCACTTAGCAACATCGAAAATGGAGTGTTTCTGATAATCGACCTGCCGGTGGGCGGCTGGGCCGACGACCCCGGCGACGAGACCTACCCCGCAGAAATGAAATGCGATTACATTCGTGTCTGGCAGCAGGTACCCATCGAGCAAGCTCCGTGGGCGTACTGGACTCTGGATGAAGATGATTTCCAGGGTGGACAGTACCTCGACAGCAGCGGCCAAGAGCGTCATGCCACACCAGATAATGTTCCGCCGGCCGATGCGTTTGTAGATGGTGTGGTTAACGAAGGATTGAACCTGGCGGATTATCCCGATGCTGCTGCAAAAGCAGGAACAGACTCACCGGCGGCACAGGGCACCCCCGGTGAGATGACGGTTTCGCTATGGGTTAAGTGGGACGGGCCAACAGGGGAGTGGCAGGGATTGGTTTCAAAGCGACAAGCCGATCAAGGTGCAGAGTGGTTCTTTCAGATTAATCCGGATGGCCAATGGCTTAATGTCAATCACTGGAGTTCCCCGTCAGAACTTGTTGCCGAGCCTCCTGCTGTTGGTCAATGGGTGCATTTTGCTTTCACGGTTGATCAAAACGGGGCCAGGCTTTACCGTGACGGATTATTAGATGCTACTGAACCAGCCTTTAGTCTCGGCCAAGGAATAGAGGCTGAACTGGTGATAGGCGGTGTTTTTGTTGATTCGGACGGCAAGACTGGCTCACCATTTAATGGCGTGATCGACGAAATCAGGATATTCGATTACGCATTGTCCGGGGTGGCAATTTCCGAAATCGTGTATCAGGACAGCGGAACCAAAGTCTGCAGCGAAGAAATTCGCCCTGAGATGGATTTCACCGGCGACTGCAAAGTAGGATTTGCTGACTACGCTATGTTGGCACAATACTGGTTTTATGAAGGCACGGGGATGCCAGAGTAGAAAGTATTCTTAAACGTAAAGCTATAAGGGAGACTGTAGCAAAGTTAGAGTATTGTGCCTTGGCGAAATTGGTTGTTTGTAGGCAGAATCCAGTAAAACCCCATCAAATGCCGGAATTTGCCCGAATAACAGATTAAACGCCAAGTTTTGCCCAGTTGATATCTCCATAAACATATAAATATAAAGGGTTTAAGTGCCATTGGCTCTGTAAAGCTACTATAGTCCCCTATAAGGAGGGATTTGGTGGTTCCCTTGATATGTTATAAATCAACAATTAACGAAAAACTTTAGAATGGGTGCTGGATCCGCTGCTGTCAACAATCCGCAACGACTCCACTTTCATAAACGCGGGACAATAAAATACCGCAACTATAAAAGGAGTTTTTGGTGACAATATCACATATGCGTAGTTTTAATTGGACAAAAGAACGCTCAAGTAAGGATAAATCATGGTTTACTACAGCGGTACTGCTACTGGCGGTTGTGCTGGTTTTCCCAACTTTGACCTTGGCCGATGATTTCTGGTCGATACAATTTGAAAGTTGGCAGGGCTGGGATAATGCCGGAGGCAGGCGCTACACAACATTTGGCACAGGCTCCGATGACTTTGAAGGTAACCTGCTTTACAGTGACGGAAATCCAATCGGCGGTATCGCCCCTTATATCAGCTCCAGTGTCGGTACGACAAATAATAATGCCGGCGGCGACAATCCCGGGCCGGGCTGGGCTTACATCCCGACGCGCGTTGATTGGCAGGGCGATACTACCTACACAATCGACTTCATTGTCCTGCAGCGGGAAGGCCAGCCGGCGGATGCCGATGTCCAGTACGGCCTGTGGGCTGGCTTGCCGAGCGATGATAAAGGTTCGGGAAACTATAACAATCTGTTCGATGCCGGTGAGAAACCAGGCAAGGCCGCGACCCGGCCATCCTTGGGCACCGAAGGTCTTATCCAAGTTTCCAGTACCGTCCTCGATGATGGCGACGGAATCTTTGTCAGCGAGTTGGACGGGACTTCATCTGCCGATGTTACATTCCAATTTACTACAGGCTCTGATGTATCCGGACTTGACCAGATGGTGCTTTTCCTTCGGACGAACACGGACCGAATCCACTGGGACAGCATTTCGGTATCTGCAGATTACAAACTGCCGGCAACCATCACAAAGCAGCCCGAATCACAAGTATTAGCCTTTGGCGATACTGCCGAATTTCTGGTTGAGGTTGAGGCAGATCCGGGTTACTCGGTTAGCTATCAGTGGTATTGGTCGCCAGATGATGCCGTTACTCCCGAATCAGACGAAGAAATCATTGGCGCAGACTCCAAATCGCTGGTGCTAGAGAATGCAGGCAGCTCCGATGGTGGATATTACTATTGTAAAATCAGCTATACCGACGGTTTGGACAGCGGTACACTTTATTCCAGTGCGGCATTGCTTGATTTAGAAGGGGACTATGCGGTTATCTACCCCGAAATTCAGGGACAATTGATTGACGGCTGGGGATTCGATATCAAGTGGTACGCAAAAGCTTTGGATATCAAAAGGCGATACGCCCGAACCCTGTTCGTCGAGGATAGAATGACCACCCTGCGAGTGGCTATTCAGGGCGAAGATAATCGCCCGGCCCATCCTGAACCGGGCATGGTCATTGAAAGCTATTACCAGGAAACTCTGGACGCAATGACCCATGCACGCAACGCGCGCGCAGATGTAATATTCTTTGCCGGAAAAAAGCTCGACGGCCAAGAAAGTTTTCCTGGCTGGGTAAAAGACGAAAACGGTATCATTCCAGATCAGTATGCCATTATGCTGGCCGACTTTCTCGAGTTTATGGAAGATAAAGGCTTCTATATCGATGTCTTAGGCATCGACAATGAAATAGAATATAACGAAGGCAACATTACGCCTGCCAGACACAAAGAAACCATTGACGAACTCGAGGCTTTAGCCGTTCAGCGCGGGTTCAATGTTCCCGCACTTATTGGTCCGGAAACTTTTGGCCCTGCCAACGGCGCCTCCTGGCTAAACGAACTGTTTGACAACAACTGGGGCGACCGCCTCGATATTGCAGGAACCCACTATTATCCGAAGTGGCGACCGCTTGGGTCGCTGCAGGATTTTGCCAATGCGGCCGGCTCACTGCCCAAGTGGCATTCGGAAG